>JAQCLA010000086.1 GCA_027592105.1 Pseudomonadota bacterium
CGTGGTCAAGGCCGCAAAGCTGCGCTTGAGGGCTGCCACGGTTGGGTCTGAGACAAGTGGCCCGCTGCTTGCGCCGTTGATCCCGCGTTTGGACGCCTCGCGCAACATTGCCCCGGTGGTATTGAGCGCATCGACAAAGGCGCGCATCTCAGCCTCGGCAAGGTCGGGATCTTCGATCGCCACAACTGTGACCGGGCTTGCGGTTGTGGCCGTGAGCGACAGGGTCAGCCCCGGCAAAAGATCATCGATGGTGTTTGAGCTCCGCGTGACAGCGATGCCATCGACACTGAGCGCTGCATCGCTTGCCGCGACGATCTGGTTAGAGCCAACTGTCGTGTCGAAAGCTGAGAGCGTATTGCTCGCCGTGATGCGTATCGCACTCGCGGCCCCGGTATCTGTCAATACAGCCAAAGAAAATTTACCATCACCCTTGGCGATGACCTGCGCCGAAAGACCTGTCACCGCCGAGAGTTTAGTGGCAAGATCATCTAGCCCGTCGGTCGCCGAAAGCGTGATCGTCACGGCAGTGCGGCTTGATGCGGTAAAGGCCGGAACATTAGACCAGCTTCCAAAATCAATCTCAAGGCTGCCGGCCCCAAGGATTTGGTCGGCGGTTGAAAAATTCGTGAATTCAAGCACCTGCCCCTGCGCAAGCGCTGTGACCTCGACCGAGGCGGTGCGGTTTTCGAGCGCGTCGATGTCCGAGATCTCGACCCCCACAGCAGCGGAGGAAGACGCGACATCAAAGGCAAGACCGGCAGACTCCACCGAGAGCGCGCTGCGCAATGTCTCCATGCCCGCTTGCAATTTGCCCATCTCGGAAATCGACAATTCGATCTCTTCTTTCTGGGACGATAGCTGGGCGCGTTTGGGCTCAATCTCGGCGGCAGTCAAGCTTTGCACCAGCTGGGTGATGTTCAGCCCCGACCCTTGGCTGTTCAGCGTGCTGAGATAATCTACCGCCATCCGCCTTTTTCCTTTTGCTGGCCTACATCCCTAAACGACACAGAGCGGTGCATTGTTACCGGCAAGCGCATGTCAGTATTCGATCGAAATCTCGATCCGGCGATTGCGTTCACGGCCCTCGGCGGTGTCATTGGTGTCTACGGGCTGGGTTTCGCCAAAGCTGACGGCTTGCATCCGCCCGGGTTGCACCAACCCCGTGGCTTCGATCGATTGCACCACGCTGGCCGAACGCGCGGCGGCAAGATCCCAATTATCGCGGAAAACGCCGCTGATCGGCACATCGTCGGTATGGCCAGCCACGACGATGGTGCTTTCATCGTCCATCGCGGCAAAGGCGATGCGGCTCATGATATCGCGCGCTGCCGCCGTCAGATCAGCGGAACCGGAGGGGAAAGCCCCGCCTGCACCAACCGTGACCACAACCTTGCCCTCGACCTGTTCGACCTCGACCAACCCTTCGCCAAGCTCTTGACGCAGGGCGACGGTGAGCATGTCCTTGGCAATCGAGGCCCTTTCGGCACTGGCCTGCGCTTCGGCCTGTTGCTGTTCAAGCCGCTCAAGCTCGGCTTGGCCAAGGCTGGTGTCAGGTTGTTGCGCGGCAGCTGCAAGTTCGGCGAGCTGTTGTTCAAGCCCTCCGAACAGAACCTCGCTGTCGGCCTTGCCACTGGCTTGGCGCGCCTCGGCCAGCGCTTGCAATGTTTCCTCGATCAAGCTGGGCAGATCTTTCTGGGCTGTGTCTTCGGAGGGGAAGTTAATCACCACATTCTCGCCCGCCATCTCGACCGAGACTTCGCCGGATTGGATTGCCTGATCAAGGGCGCGGGCCAGTTCCGTGGCATCAAGCGTGTCGGATTGCGCGCCGGATTGCTCTTCGGGGGTGGTCTCTTGCTGGCCACCCGAGCCTTCGGAAGTGCCGTCCTGCCCGTCATCGCCACCCTCTGGTGCGACTTCTTCTTCGGTTTTGACCTCAAGCTCGGGGCGTTCAAGCTCGGTGGTTTGCTGGGTCATCTCATTGGTGACAGACGGGCTTGGCGATGGGCTGAACTCCATCGAGATGACGGTCGTTCCCTTTGGCTGTTCGACCACGGGAATAACGCGCTGCACGCCAAAGGCATTGTTCAACGACCCGGAGATTTGCTTGAATTTCGGGGTGTTGAATTCAGCAAACGCCAAGATAAGAACGAAGAACGCCATCAACAGCGTCGCCATGTCCGCGAATGTTGCCATCCAAGCAGGCGCGCCCACGGGCGGACACTTTGGGCATTCCTCTTCTTCCGGTTCTTCAACCGCGGCGATTGCTTCAGCCATGCTTCAAATTCCTATGCGGCGCGAACCCTGATCTCAGGCTGCATCCAGCTGTGCCTGCATCTTCGGCGGTAGGTTTGCCGCCATCTGATCTTGGATATTGCGCGGGCTTTCGCTGCGAGCGATGCCACGAAGCCCCATGATCACCATCTCGCGATACCGGACTTCGTAGGCGGTGAAGTTCTCAAGCTTTGTCAGCATCGGCATGAATAGCACATTGGCGATGAACGCTCCGTAAAGTGTCGTCAACAAGGCCACCGCCATCGCCGGGCCAATTGCTTTGGGGTCAGCCATGTTGCCCAACATGAGCACGAGGCCGATCAAGGTGCCGATCATACCCATCGCGGGTGCAATATCGATCCATGCCTTCACGCAGCCCTGATTGGCTTCGTGCCGGGCCTTCATCGATTTGATCTCTTGGTTCAGCTGGCTGACGAGCTTGTTCTCATCGGCCCCATCCACCAGCATTTGCAGCCCCTTTTCAAAAAACTTATCGGGCACCTGCTGCCCTTCTAGCGCCATCATGCCATCTTTGCGCGCAACGGCGGCAAGCTCGACCATAACGGTGATGAGCTGGTCCATTTTCTTAATCGGCGGCAAGAACGCCTTGGCCATTGCACCAAAACTGCCCAAATAGGTGCCAAGTGGTGCGGTGTACATTGCAGCAAAAAATGTGCCGCCAAAAACGATCAAGAGGGAGGGAACATCGATAAATGGTCCGATGCCCCCACCTGAAAGCATGGCGCCGACAATCATGCCGATTGCCCCAATGAGGCCGATCAATGAACCGAGTTCCATTCAGTGTACCCTTTTGCAACGATTTGGGACTACCGTTTCCCATTCAAGAACCGTACCATCTGGGGCGATAATCCTGCATGGTCTAAGATTTTTTAGCGCGCTCGTGTTTCCATCTGCGATCAGCAAGGTCGAAAGGCCCGATTGACCCACCTATGCGGTTCTGGAACAATTACAACAGCTACTGAGGGACGATTCTATGTTTAGACGTATCATCGGCCGGCTATGGGCGGCGACGGTTATTACGTTGATTGCATCACCGTCCGCCATCGCACAATATTATGAGCGCGAGCATTTTGTAAAGGATCTCTCGCTGCGGATCGAGTGGATGCGTTGCAGCGTTGGGCAACGTTGGGACGAAGAGCAAAAGAAATGTTGGGGTGAAGCCGTTCGCCTGAACCATGACGAAATTTCAGAGGTCATTGAACAGGCCATCGCGCAACTTGGGGATGGCTGGCGCCTACCTAACCTTGAAGAGCTTGAAAGCCTTGTCTGTGCCGAATGCGAGCCGCCAAAAATTGACGTTCAGCTATTTCCAAACACCATGTCAGAGCCATACTGGACTGGAGAAAAGAATTTTTGGTCGCCTAAGAACATTTGGACTGTCAGTTTCATGACGGGGGATCGCTATGGTCGGTTCTTTCCGTCACAACAGATGATGGTGCGTCTGGTGCGCGATAGCTCATCGGCGGGGCAACTATGAGGCCGAAGAAAACGCGCGGGCGTAAACAAACGCGGGTGACAACCGTTGATGCATGAGAGCAACCAAACCGCGGTGTGAAACCGCATAGAGCAAGGTAAGCCGAGATGTCGGGAAGTACATCGACCGCATTAGTGCCCGTTTCGCGCGGCGAAGTGGCCATCGCGCGCAAGAACACTACGATGACCGATCCGCTTCGGCTGGTGCGCGACGATGTCCACCTGCATGACCGCGAAGAGGTGCGCAAATACCTTCCCGATATCCTCGGGCGCGCGCTGGCGCGGATGTGGATTGACCAATCTTTCGGGGATGCCTTTGCAACCGACGCGAAAAAGACCCTTGAGCAAGCAGGGGTGTTCTTACCCGACAATATGGCGATCGAACTCGACAAAGGCTCTAAGGATCGGCCCAAGATCATCGTGTTCGAAAGCCAGCCGAAATCCAAGTTTCGGATACGGGTGCTTTACCTGCAACTCGTCATGATGGCGGGTAAATGAGCAGGCTTGCTGCCGCCTTTGTCGTGTTTTGCCTGACAGTCGGTGCCGCAATAGCGCAGGGTATTGACGAAGACGCACAGTTCGACGCCGCAACAAAGGCCGTGCGCGACCGCGATTTTGGTCTTGCGATTACGCTGTTCGAACCCCTTGCCGAGGCTGATATCCCAGACGCGCAGTTCAACCTTGCGGTGTTATTGCGCCAGGGCCGTGGTCGGCCACAAAACCATGTCGAAGCACTTTATTGGAGTGCGCTGGCGCTGCTATCCGACGGTGCCTATGCGCAAGACATGGTGGAAGAACTGATGGATAGCCTACCGCTTAGCGCGCGTGAGGTGGTTATGACGCGGCTGCTTGACCGCCTTTCCGCGCAAGCCGCCTATGGCGCGCGCGATGCCCCGCGCAAACTGGCGCGGGTCTACGCGGAACTCATGGATGAGCCTGACATGCGCTTGGCCTATATTTGGTTTTCCATCTGCTACGCATTGGGAGAAAACCGCTGTGGCGAGGGCCGCGACAGCATGGCTGACGAGATCGAACCCGAAGATCTGATCGATGTTCAGATCGAAGCGGCCAATACTTTTGCAGGGTTACCCTTTGCGTTGGCACCGGTGGAACAAATCGCGCCTGACGCTGCACAAAGCCAGTAAATAAGGGCCGTTGATTTGGACCATGCAGGCGGCAAATGCAATCGGGCCTGCGGCAAACCATATATCGGGCAATGATGCTGTTACGCGCCCCGTCGCGGCACAACAGCACAAGAAAACATGATGATACATAACGACAACGAGCCGCCCGAAAGCAGCTAGAAGAACAGCATGAATTTGTCGCACACGCGCGCCAAATGATTTTGCGCAAACCGCCTTTAGCCTTGGATCATGTCCTTCAAATGATGCGAAAAGCCCGATAAAACACTTCCGCGCATTTGTAGGTGCCGTTCCATTTCGGCAATTTGCCCTTGCACCTGAACCATCTGAGCCTTTTCCTCTGGCCCCATTTCCAGCCCTGAAAGACGTGGCAAGACCTCATCGACAAGCTCTGTTAGCTTGCTCATGACCGGGGCTAATGCACCCGGATCCCCAAGGTTTTCCAAGATCTCCGACAAGCTGCTTTGCAGCGTCTTGAAGATTTCTTGGGCCGTGGTCTGGCCATGGTTCAGATCTGCATTCATGGTCTGTTCATCCCTGCGAAGCGATGAAACTTTCCATGAGTTTCTCAGCTACCTTGTCGAGATCGACAGGGTAGGCCCCGCGCGAAATAGCTTCCTTGATCTTGCCCACCGCCTCAAGATCGATTGGCGGCGATTTGGCAAGGTCTGCGACCATGGATTTAGCGCCGAGGACATTTACCTCAGCATCCGTGCTCACTTGGGTCGGCGGCGCCACTTGTGGTGGCTTTGCCTGTGATGCCGAAGTGCCGCCTTGCGACCCCCCGACTGGGACTCTCGGTCTAACCGAGTTATTGATGAAATCAATCATGACAGCCTCCTGACATGTCTACTAACGACGCAGGTTCAGTTCATGTTAGGGGAAACGACAATTTTTTTTCCATCGCCCACGATCCCATTCAAAGTTTTGCGGGACCGGAGGTTTTGCACCTCGATGAAATCACCGATTTGCCCGTCTTCAAGCGCGATACCGGCCATGGAAATGACCATCGCGCCTGATACCGACTCAATCACAACTGGCTCACCTTCGCGCACAGCCCATTCCATTTCAAGATGCCGCTCGCGCACAGGGACCCCTGCACCAAGCGTTCGTACCATCCTGCGCCCGACCAAGGGCGCGATGTCCGAGAAGGTTCCAGATGCTGGCGTGCGCACCATCTCGATCACCTCAAGTTTATCAGCCGTGATTACTTCGTCGCGGCGTACTGTGCGCGTGAAGACCGCCACGCTTGTCGTTTCGCTACTGGTTTCGCGCCCGCCGAAACTGAAACCAGCGGGGACTTCTGCCGAGGTGCGCACAACAATTGACCATGGAACCTTGCCCGGACAGGCGACATCGACGGCATCCCATCTTCCTTCACGCCTTGGCCCAATGGCAAGATCGACTTCGCAGGGGTAATAGCGGCGCTGTTCGGCCAAAATCGGCACGCCCTCTTGGCCGTTTTCGATCAAGGTCGCGCGCACGCGCGTGGCAATCTCGGCCCCCGTGAGGGGCGCGGGCTGATCGGCCTGCACCGGGCCGCCAAGCAGAAAGATAAATATGAACGTCATCAGCGCGCGGGTCATTTCGCCACCTGCATGAAGCTGACCCGCGTTCCAGCCAATGCGCTTGCTGTGCGGTTCCGGTCGATCGGGCGCAGTACCGCCGAATGTTCGGCAAGGCTTTCGATCTCGAACAAGATATATGGTGTGGCCTGCCCTTCGGAAAAGGCAAGATGATGCCGGGTCAGGCCGTCCTTGGCACCGAAAGGCAGTGTCAGCCGATCACCCGACAGCGCCAAAACACCTTCCAGCGGGCGGCAGGCATAAGTATCGATCATGCCCGCGATATGTGCATCGATCTCATCGAGGAGTTTTTGGACAATGGCGCTGCGATCACGCGACGCCAAAACGTCCAGCGCGCGCAGTGGCAAGCCCGCGCTGAGGCGGACGGTTTGCTCATAGTTGCTGCGCGCACGCTCGGTATTCGTGCCGGTGTCAATCAGCCGCGAGCTAAGCACCAGCGTCAGTGCATTTTGTCCCTGCATCCGCAGCGCGATATCGGCGTGATAGGCCAAGGAACCCGCCGGTGCGCGCTGGCCGGCGGTGGCCCCGCTGGTGAGCGCGGCATAATCCATATCAAGGCCAACCTGCGCGCTGCGCCCCGGCATGGTGCCCGTATCATTGGACCCGGTCAGGCTGACGCTTGGCCGCGACCTGATTGCGGCATCGATGCTATCGCGCAGCTCTGGGCCCAAAGTCTCGACCCAAGCTGGGGTCAGCGGGTCGATCCGAAGCCGGAGTGGATAGGTGATGATGTTAAGCTCAGACCTGCGCGCGCAGCTATCGACAATTGCCACAGGTGGATCGCCGACCACCGCGCGCAGCTGCACGCGGTAAAAGCCACCGACCTCTGTTTCTGACAGGATCGTATAATCAAGGATGCGTGATGCAGGGCGCAAAATCAGCCGGTCGGATACCAAGATGCCATTAGAGGCGGCCGAGTAACCGGTGACGTCAGCGCCGCCCATGATCGCGGCCTCGACCAATGCGGCTTCAAGCGCGCGCAAACGGGTTGTTGCCCGCCCTAGCCCGCTTTCGGCGGCCTGTCCCGTGACCTCGACCGTCATATTCTGGGCCAAAGCCGGCGAGGCCCCTGCCCCAAGGCAGAACGCAAAGACCACAGATCCGATCAGAGCCAAGATACGCATCACCCGGCCCCTCAAGCTCCGCGCCGCGCGGCCTTGAGCATTTGGTCGATCATATCGCGATCAACCTCGAGCAAGACCTCATAGGTGTCCGAACCTTTTGGCTGGATATGCACCGTGCGCGCACCGCGCAACATGCCGGTCACGCTGCTGCGCAACGTGTCGCTTTGCAAAACGGCCTCGCCGATTGTAGTGACGGCATCGATACGCACACCGTGGATCTGTTCGGTGAGATTGCGCATCGCCTCCATGCGCGCAACGCGAATGGCGTTCAGGCGGCGGTGGTTCAGGTTATTGCCAGGCTGCGCCGAAACCACGGCATAGCCCATCCCACGGATTGACGGCACCTCGATGCGCACCTGATCTAGATTGTCGAGCACCTGTTCAACGGTCGCAAGCTCACGGGTTGTCACCGCGGCGCTGGACGAAGGCGTAGGCACGGTCGACATCGCGCCGGGTCCGGGAACTTGTTGGCCAGAGACCGGCTGGCCTATGACCTGTTGGATCGTGTCGCATGACGCAAGCGCCAATACGGACACGACGATGACCAGATGAGCCATCAGCGGCCGGGAAAACAAAGTCACGAATAGGGCCTCCTGTCGCGAAAATGAGGATCATGGACCAAGCATTGTACCTAGCCGCAGATTGTCCAGCGGGGATTGCACAGATCATGCCATCCCGCGCCAAAGCACTGAGAATTCCGCTTGGCACGAGTCTTGCTTTGTCTATGCAGAACTCATGCCCATACGAGAGGCTTGGCCCGCATGAAAACCGCACCGATCGCCGAAAACGCAGTGAAGAATGCGATTTCCGGCTTTAGACAAACGGCCCAAAGTCAGCCTTTTGACGCGGAGACAGCGTCATGGATCTGACATCGCCCGCCCGTTTATTGACGGGTGCACGCGACGCATTAGGCGGTTCGGTTTTGCCGATCGGTATTCTTGTACTGGTCGCAATGATGGTTTTGCCATTGCCGGTTTTCTTGCTTGACAGTTTCTTTGTGCTGAATATTCTTTTGTCGCTTTTGATCTTGATGGTGACGATGCACACGTATCGGCCGCTGGATTTCTCGTCTTTTCCAAACCTATTGTTGATCGCCACGGTCTTGCGGCTTTCGTTGAACGTGGCCTCGACCCGGATCGTTCTGAGCGAAGGCCATACCGGGCCTGACGCCGCGGGTCAGATCATCAAGGCCTTTGGGGAATTCGTGGTCGCGGGCAATTACGCAGTCGGTATCTTCGTCTTTATCATTCTGACGATCATCAACCTGGTCGTGATTACCAAAGGTGCTGGCCGTGTGTCAGAGGTTGCCGCCCGCTTTACCCTTGACGCTATGCCCGGCAAGCAGATGGCCATCGATGCTGATCTGAACGCCGGGGTCTTAAGCGCCGAGGAAGCCACGATCCGGCGGCGCGAAGTCGCCGAGGAGGCTGATTTTTACGGCTCGATGGATGGTGCCTCGAAATTCGTCAAAGGCGATGCGGTTGCCGGTATATTGATCCTTGCGATCAATATCGTGGGCGGGCTGATCATTGGGATCGTCCAGCACAATATGGCAGTCGCCGATGCGGCGCAGGTCTATATCCTTTTGTCCATCGGTGATGGGCTCGTCGCACAGATCCCCTCTTTGCTGTTGTCGATTGCCACCGCCATCATCGTGACGCGGGTATCATCCAAGAGCAATATGGCCCAGTACATCTCGCGGCAGGTGCATTTGTCGCGCGCATGGATTCCCACCGCAGCCGTGCTTGGCGTTTTGGGTCTGGTGCCCGGCATGCCGAACGAGCTGTTTTTG
>JAQCLA010000087.1 GCA_027592105.1 Pseudomonadota bacterium
CCGCGTTTGGAGAAGAGATAGTGGTTCGAGTGGTCTACCATGTGGTCTACCCGTTTGTTGAGCAAGAATTAAACTCCTTGCCAATCAGGACGTTAGACCGTGAACCTTGGACCATTTTGGAGCGGGTAGCGGGAATCGAACCCGCGCGTTCAGCTTGGGAAGCTGACAGGCTACCATTACATCATACCCGCCTACAGGCGTTGAGATAGTCTTGCCGGGGCGGGCGCGTCAAGGCCCGACCCATCGGCTCAGCCCCGCCGCCGCCGCCGGCCACCCCCATCGCCCGGTGCCATGCCCGACGCGCCAAAGGCGACATGGGGCAAGGGGGCGATCTTGGCCAATTCCGGGAAGGGATCGGTCGCATGGGGAATGGCGTTGGCATTGACGAAATGCTCTTGAAAGCGCGGCTCGATGGCGGTCTCCACCTTGTCGATGGTTTTCACCACCGCCTCGATGCGCGTGCGCGCGGCGCGGTTGCACAGCGCGATACGCGCGCCATGACCCGCCGCATTGCCCGCGCTTGTCACATGGTCGAGCGTCACATCGGGGATCATGCCCAAGACCATCGCGTGCTTGGGGCTGATATGGGCGCCAAAGGCCCCCGCCAGAACGACGCGGTCGACCTTGTCCACGCCGCGCTTGTCCATGAGCAGCCGCGCGCCGGCGTAAAGCGCGGATTTGGCAAGCTGGATGGCGCGGATGTCACCTTGGGTCACGGCGATGCGCGGCCCGCCTGTTTCGGTCGCGTCATGGACCAGATAGGCAAAGGTGCGTCCCGTCGGCTCACACCGCGCGGTGCCGGTGACATCCGGGCCCCCGATCAGGCCCGAGGCGTCAAGAAGCCCCGCCATGCGCATTTCGGCCACCGCCTCGATGATGCCAGAGCCGCAGATGCCGGTGACGCCGGTGTCTTTCGTGGCCTCGGCAAAGCCCGGATCATCCGACCACAGATCGCAGCCGATGACGCGAAAACGCGGTTCCTTGGTCGCGGGATCGATCTCGATGCGCTCGATGGCGCCGGGGGCGGCACGTTGGCCTGCGCTGATCTGTGCGCCCTCGAATGCGGGCCCGGTGGGCGAGGAACAGGCCAGAACGCCCGATTTGTCACCCAATAGGATCTCGGCATTGGTGCCGACATCGACGATCAGTGTCAAAACCTCCGCCTGATCGGGTTCTTCCGACAGGGCCACGGCGGCGGCATCGGCCCCCACATGGCCGGCGATGCATGGCAAGAGATAGACCTGCGCCGTGGGCGCGATGGTGGTCAAGCCCAACTCGCGGGCGGGCAAAGTCATGCTGCCCGATGTTGCCAGCGCAAAGGGCGCTTGGCCAAGCTCGACCGGGTCGATGCCCAAAAGCAGGTGGTGCATGACCGGATTGCACACGATCACTGTCTCGAAAATCAGGGCGGGGTCGATGCCACCCTCGGCCGCGATCTCAACGGCGAGATTGGCGATGGCTTGTTGCACCGCATCGGTCATCTCGCGGTCGCCGCCGGGGTTCATCATGACATAAGAGACACGGCTCATCAGATCCTCGCCAAAGCGGATCTGCGGGTTCATCAGGCCGGAGGAGGCCAACACACGCCCATCTGACAGATCGCACAGATGCGCGGCAATGGTGGTCGAGCCCAGATCGATCGCGAGGCCGTATAGACCACCCTCATGTAGCCCCGGCCAAACGCCGACGATCTGATAGTCTTGGCTGTTTGCGGGTTGATGCAGCGCAACGCTGACCTGCCAATTGCCCTTGCGCAGGGCCGGTTGCAGCTTTTGCAAAATGCTGAGCGGAGCTGTCACGCCGCTGATCTGCCATTGTGTGCGGAGCGCGTCTTGCACCCGTTCGAAATCGCCCGAGGGTTCGTGCATATCCGGTTCGACCACATCGATTAGTACCAAGCGCGTGGCAGGGTCCATTGTGATATGGCGGGCAGAGGCCGCCTTGCGCACGACTTGACGATGCACTTGGCTTTCGGGCGGCACATCGACGACGATATCGCCCTGAACGGTCGCCTGACAGCCCAAACGCCGCCCGGGCTTGAGGCCGCGCACGCGCTGGTAGCGATCTTCCACCGCGTTCCATTCGGACAGCGCGCCTTCGTGAACCGTGACGCCATGCTTGGGGAAATCGCCGTATGAGGGTGCGATCTGGCATTTCGAACAAATGCCGCGCCCACCGCAGACGCTGTCGAGATCAACCCCCAATTGCCGCGCGGCGGTCAAGATGGGCGTGCCCACCGCGAAACGGCCACGCTTGCCCGAGGGGGTGAAGATGACGAGGGGATCTTGGGTCATTGCGTATACTCGGCCAAGTATTGTGAAATTTTCAGTGAAGTCTTGCGTCTGAGCAGAATGGCACTGTGGCGCAGCCATTGGGTGCGCCACAATCTTGTCGCCGGTTATCGGGTGGGGCGAGGCGTCATCACCCCTCGCGCCGCCGACGCCCACCCGCGCGCCCGCCGCGCAGGGCGGCGTCGGGGTCTTGGTTGAAGCGAATCCAGGCCCCCCCGCCGTTATCTTGGTTCATCAAGAAATTGGCAGCGCGGATTGCCTCCATCTCTTTGCCGGGGCGTGGCTTGGTCGATCCCATGCCGAAAAGTTTGACGAAAGTTTCATCATCGATCTCGGGCGGCAGAAAAATACCAGCGGCCTCGATCTCGGCTTTCTTTGCCGCGATTGCATTGGGGCCGACGGGCAGGGCCACGGGGTTCATGATCGCGCTGGTCATGCCCGCGCCATAGGCCATGGGCAAAAAGGCATTGTTGATCCCGTGGCGGTTGGGCAAGCCAAACGAGATGTTGGAGGCGCCACAGGTCGTGTTCACGCCCAATTCTTCGCGCAGGCGCCGCACAAGGGTAAAGACCTGCTGGCCCGCCGTGCCCATTGCGCCGATCGGCATCACCAGCGGGTCAACCACGATGTCATGGGCGGGAATACCGTAATCGGCCGCGCGCTCGACGATCTTTTTAGCCACGGCAAAGCGGACCTCGGGATCTTCGGAAATGCCGGTGTCGTCATTCGAAATCGCCACAACCGCGACATTGTATTTCTTGATCAGGGGCAAGACCATCTCAAGGCGGTCTTCCTCGCCTGTCACGGAATTGACCAAAGGGCGGCCATGGGCCGCGGCAAGTCCCGCTTCCAGCGCGCCCGGAACCGAGCTGTCGATGCAGATCGGGCAATCGGTGACCTCTTGGACCACGCGGATGAGTTCTGGCATCAGCATCGGCTCGACAAAGTTGTTGTCGGCGTAACGCGGATCTTCACCCATCTTGTTGGAAAACACCGCGCCGGAGTTCACATCCAACACCGTGGCACCCGCTTCGACCTGCGCGATGGCGTCGGATTGCACGCGCGAGAAATCGCCGCGCTCAAGCTCTTCGTTCAGGATCTTGCGGCCCGTGGGGTTGATGCGTTCACCGATCACGCAAAAGGGCTGGTCGAAGCCGATGATGGTGGTGCGTGTTTTCGACTCGATAATCGTGCGGGTCATGAGGGCTGTGGTCCTTTCTCAGGCAACTATGACGGGGCGGGCCGACGCGCCGCCATGTTCGATGGCCCAATTTGCATTGGTCTTGATCCCGCCCAGCGGGAAGAAATGGATGGCCTCGATCTGCTGGCCGCGCCCTTGGGCGCGCGCGGCGGCCAGATCGCTCAAGATTTCTGCCGGCTCGAAGGGCAGCAAAAGCTTTGTCACATCCTTGGCGCGTTTTTGCAGCACCGAAAGCGAGGCGCCCACACCGCAGGCAATGGCGAATTTGATCAAGGTCTGAAGTTTTGCCGGCCCCGCCACACCCAGATGCACGGGCATGGTGATGCCATTTGCGGCCAAGCGGTCGGTCCAATCCAGAACCGGCCCCGCCTCGAAGGCGAATTGGGTCGCCATGGCAAAAGCGGCGTCAGAGCGGTTGGCGAAATCCTGTTTCCATTTCAGCGCGGCCATCACCTCGGCCTCGCCGCCCTTGGGGTCGATATCGCGGTTGCCCTCGGGGTGGCCCGCGACATGCAAGCGGTCGAACCCGTCAAAAAGCCCCGTCTCCAAAAGCTGCATCGAGGAATGATATTCCCCATGCGCGGCAGGGATGCCGCCTGCAAGGATCAGGCCTTCGGTCACGCCCGCCTCGCCTTGGTAGCGCGCGATCCAATCGGCCAGCGTTGCGCGATCCGGGATCGTGCGCGCGGGGAAATGCGGCATGGGCGTATAGCCCTCCGCGCTGAGCCGCTTGGCGGTGGCCAGCATTTCGTCGAACGGCGTGCCGTCGATATGGGCGATATAGACGCGCGTCCCCTTGGGCAGCAGCGCGCGGAAATCCTCGACCTTTTCGGCAGTGCGCGGCATCACCTCGATCGAATACCCCGCCAGAATACCTTCTAGCGACTGCGGTGCGGATGCGGTCGCGCCATCTTTTTTCCGAAAATTCAAAAGTGCCATCGCTGTCTCCCAGAACGCGCGCATGCCCTTAGGCAGTGTCGTTATCGCTGGATGCAAAGCCGTCAGCCGCGATCAGGCGGCGCAAATGCTCTGCATCATATGTCGCATCCAGACGCGTGATCTCGGCTGCGGCGATCTCGGCGGGTTCACCCGCCATCTCACCTGCCTCGATCCGGCGCCACTCGGCCAGATAGGCATCTTGATCCTTCGCGCCGATCTTCATGGCGCAGCGATCAATCGCCTGTTCGAACCGCTCGGGCAGGACAGCTTTGGTTGCGCTGCGGCCTTTGCCAACGATGACTTGGGCGGGAATATCGCGCCAGAAGACATGGGTGACATTGGGCATGCGGAACATCCTTTGCTTGGCCGAAGCGGCATCTCTGGCGCGCACCATAGGCGAGCGTCTCGGCCTCTCACGCGCCGAATTCGACATTCGTCAGGACGGGAGCGACCCCGACGATACACAACAGATAGCCGCTCTGCCGGCACGGGGCGAGGGGTGTGCCTGCCCAAAATTCTCATGATGATCTTGAACCGATTGGGCAGCCCGGATGATCCATGCCCCGTGATCGTCATTGTGAGCGCGCGCCGCGATTGCTACACTATCCCCAACACATGAATCCGGAGGCCCGCTATGCCGCGCAAGCGCAAAGGCGGTGCCGGTCCGTTCACCAGCTCTGCGGCCATCGTCCCGCTTGTCGTGGCGGGTGAGCCGCCTGTCGAACGGCGCCTGGCGCCCCTGACACGGCCCGACCCGGCCGATCTTTATGCTGCCCTCGATCTGGGGACGAATTCGTGCCGCATGCTGATCGCCCAGCCCAAGGGCAACCAACTGCATGTCGTAGATAGTTTTTCCAAAAGTGTGCAGCTTGGCCAAGGTCTTGAGGCATCCGGTCGGCTCAGCCGCACCTCGATGGCGCGCGCCGTGGGGGCGCTGAAAATCTGTCAGCGCAAGCTTGAAAAACACCGCGTCAGCCGGATGCGGCTTGTGGCGACCGAAGCCTGCCGGCGTGCAAGCAATGCCGCCGAATTCATCTCGGTCGTCGAGCGCGAGACGGGGCTGGCGCTGGAAATCATCAAGCCCGAGGAAGAGGCGCGGCTGGCGGTGGTGTCCTGCGCGCCCTTGGTCTCGACGCGCACCGAGCAGCTTTTGGTGGTCGATATCGGCGGCGGCTCGACCGAGCTTGTGTGGATCGACCTGTCCGAGGTGCCACGGCTGGAACGCCCACGCGCGATCATGCGGCTGCATCAAGGCTTTGACCATGTGGAGACCATGTTCAAACGCGCCCGCGTGGTCGATTGGATCTCGATCCCGCTGGGTGTGGCGACGCTGAAAGATATGTATGCCGATGTCGCCGATGACGGGGCGCGGTTTGCGCTGATGAGCTGGTTCTTCGAAGAAAAACTCGCGGCTTTTTCACCCTATGACGATGCTGCCGATCAGGCGCGCGAGGGGTTCCAGATCATCGGCACCAGCGGCACGGTGACGACAGTCGCCGCCTCGCATCTGGGGCTCAGGCGCTATGACCGCAACAAGGTTGACGGGTTGCGCATGACATCGGACCAGATCGACCGGGTTATTCAGCAATATCTAACGCTTGGCCCCGTGGGGCGGCGGCGTGATCCGCGCATCGGGCGCGATCGCCAGTCGCTGATCATGTCCGGGGCTGCGATCTTGCAGGCGCTGCTCAGGGCATGGCCCACGGATCGGTTGAGCGTGGCCGATCGCGGCCTGCGCGAAGGGCTTCTTTATGCCCAGATGTCGGCCGATGGCGTGCTGGAAGAGGGGCCGTTCTGATCACGAACCGCGTGTCGCACGCATAGCACCCATGCGGCAGATGCGACCGCGCGTGCCGATTTGTCGAAAGATGACGGCGCGCGTGCTTGACCCGGCGGTCGATGCGCTAATTTGCGGAATGAAAACCAAGAATGAGCAGCCGCCCGTATGACCGCACCTGTCATCTATTGGATCCGCCGGGATTTTCGCCTCGCCGATAACCCGGCGCTGGTGGCGGCCTGTGCGCAAGGCGCGCCGGTCATCCCGGTGTTTATCCATGATGATTGTCTCACAGCCCTTGGTGCGGCACCGAAATGGCGGCTTGGGTTGGGGGTTGCGGCCTTCGCGGCCGGGCTGCGGGCTGTCGGCAGCGATCTTGTATTGCGGCGCGGCGATACGCTGAGCGTGCTGATGGCGCTGGTGGCTGAAACCGGCGCCCAGCAGGTGCATTGGAACAGGCTCTACGATCCCGAAAGCCGTGCGCGCGACGAAGGGGTCAAAGCGGCTTTGCGCGCGGCGGGCATCACCGCCACCAGCCACGCAGGTCATCTGATCCATGAGCCGTGGCAGGCGCAGACCGGTACGGGCGGCTTTTACAAGGTCTATACCCCGTTTTGGAAAACCCTGCGCGACCGCGATGTCGCGCCTTGTCTGGCGGTGCCGAAAATCCCCGCGCCTGCGGCATTTCCGGCGGGCGACAACCTTGCCGCATGGGATTTGGGGCGCGCGATGGACCGCGGCGCGGCCGTCGTGGCACCGCATTGCCAGATCGGTGAAGCGGCGGCCACAGCGCGGCTGGCACGGTTCCTTGATGGGCCGATCGCCAGCTATGATGCGGCGCGCGACCGGCTGGACCAAGATGGCACATCGGGCCTGTCCGAGAACCTGACCCATGGCGAGATTTCGGCGCGCCAATGCTGGCATGCGGGCCGCCGCGCCATGGCCGAGGGCAAAGCCGGGGCCGAGACCTTTCTCAAGGAACTGATCTGGCGCGATTTCGCCTATCATCTTGTCTATCACACCCCCCATATCACGACCGGTAATTGGCGCCCCGAATGGGACGGGTTCGGCTGGAACACCGACCCCGATCACCCCCATGTGCAGGCATGGATGCGTGGGCGCACGGGCATGGCCGTGGTCGATGCCGCGATGCGCGAGATGTATGTGACAGGGCGCATGCATAACCGCGCGCGTATGCTCGTGGCCTCCTATCTCACCAAGCATTTGCTGACCCATTGGAAGATCGGAATGGATTGGTTCGCCCAGTGCCTTGTCGATTGGGACCCGGCCAGCAATGCGATGGGCTGGCAATGGTCGGCAGGGTCCGGCCCCGATGCCACACCCTATTTCCGCGTATTCAACCCCGAAACACAGGCCGAGAAATTCGACCCCTTGGGCCGCTACAGGCGCGCATGGGTGGCCGAGTTATCGCGCCCCGCATCACCGACGGCCGAAAGCTATTTCGCGGCCATCCCGCGCAGTTGGGCGATGGGGCCGGGGGATGCCTATCCCGCGCAACCCATCGTTGACGCAGCGTCGGGACGGCTGCTTGCGTTGAATGCTTATGAAAACAGAGGCTTCTGAGACGCGAAATACAATCAGGGCTTGTGCTGGCCCACAGCTTCTGCCCAAATCGCGTGCCAAATACGAGGATCACATGGACGTCAGAACGACCACGAAGGGAGAACAAAATCTCCCCCGCTATTTTCAAGCCGTCTTCGACACCGCCAACAAGATGCAGCATGGGCGGCTGGATATCGTGTTGCCCGACGGGCGGGTGTTTCGTGCCGCCGGTCATGGGCCGGGACCGGTCGCGGCCTTGCATGTCCACAACCCCGACATCTTCGCCCGGCTGATCCGTGAGGGCGATCTGGGCTTTTGCGAGGCCTATCTCGATGGCTGGTGGTCGACACCTGATTTGCAGGAATTCATGGATCTGGTGCATGCCGACAACGAAGAAGTCTATGACGGCTTCTTGGGCATGGGCTTGATCCGCGCTTACGAAAAGTTGCGGTTTTTGTGGCAGTCCAACTCCAAACGCCAAGCACGCAAGAACATCTCGTACCATTATGACCTCGGCAATGCCTTCTACGGGCTGTGGTTGGACGAGACGATGACCTATTCCTCGGCGCTGTTTGCAACGGGGCAAGAAAGCCTCGAGGCGGCCCAGATCGCGAAATACGCCTCCATGGTCGATCAAATGGGGGCAGAAGCGGGCGATCATATCCTTGAGATCGGCTGTGGCTGGGGCGGTTTCGCCGAATATGCCGCCAAGGAACGCGGCATGCGTGTTACGGGGCTGACGATTTCGCGCGAGCAATATGATTACGCGGTGGCGCGCATCGCTGCGGCGGGTCTGTCTGAGCAGGTCACCATCAAGCTGCAAGATTACCGCGATGAGCGCGGTCAATATGACGGCATCGCCTCGATCGAGATGTTCGAGGCCGTTGGCGAACGTTATTGGTCCAAGTATTTCAATACTTTGCGTGACAATCTTAAACCCGGCAAAAGCGCCACGCTGCAGATCATTACGGTGCAGGATCGCCGCTGGGAGGTCTATCGCCGGGGTGTGGATTTCATTCAGAAATACATTTTTCCGGGCGGCATGTTGCCCGCGCCGAAGGTTTTGCGCGCCGAGGTGGAACGCGCGGGGCTGCGCGTGGCCCATTCCATCGAGTTTGGTGAAAGCTACAGCCAAACGCTGCGCCGGTGGCATGACACCTTCAACGACAAATGGGATGAAGTGGCCAAGCTGGGCTTTGACGACCGGTTCCGGCGGATGTGGAATTTCTATCTGACTTCCTGCGCGGCGACATTCCATTTCGGCAATACCGATGTGACCCAGATCACGGTGACGCGGCCGAGCTAGAATCAGCGCCATAATCCGGCCAGATTTTCGCGTTACACTCGCGGGATGTTTTTCGAACAAGATACAGCCGGGCGTAACGCATCCAAGGCCATCCCGACCGCGGCTGGGTTGGTGGGTGCGGTCGTATTTTTCCTCGTTGGCTGGGTTGCGGCGCTGCAAGTGCTGCAAACCATGCCC
>JAQCLA010000088.1 GCA_027592105.1 Pseudomonadota bacterium
ATCCTTGGCCATGGCTGCCGATATAGGCGCTCAGGCCTCGGGCCGCCAGCCCGGTGGCACATCGACCGTGCCGATCCAAGGTTTGATGTCCAGAAGCGGCGTGCTGTCATAGGCATCGGTCGCGTCGATCCCGATGATCCCTGCCTCAAGGTCGATCGAGGTGATCACCACGGTGCCAAGCGCAATAGGGTTCGGCCGCACGGGCGAACGCAGGGCGAATGTGCCGCGCGGCCCATTGGTATGACCGGGCACCTGCACGATCAGGTCGCGCACTCCGCGATCGACCCAGTAGAGGATCTGGATCGCTTGGCCGACTTCTAG
Source organism: Pseudomonadota bacterium (assembly GCA_027592105.1). Taxonomy (GTDB): domain Bacteria; phylum Pseudomonadota; class Alphaproteobacteria; order Rhodobacterales; family Rhodobacteraceae; genus Roseicyclus. The sequence continues at coordinate 322 of JAQCLA010000088.1, forward strand.
CCCCAAAAGACCAGCGGCATAGCCCGGCAGAAGCTCGATCCGCGCGCCTTGGCCCGTCTCGCGCGCCGCGCGTAGGTTCTTGGGTGCTGTGCCCTTGGCCCAGCTGGATCGGATGTGGCCGATAAAGGTCAGCCCCGCCGTGGTCCGCTCGGCGGGGTCGAAGGGCAGGGCGATCTCACCCTCGCGGCTCACAAGATGCCCGCGTGGCGCATTGCGGCGGCGATCTGGTCCTTGGTGGCCTCCGACAGACCGGTAAGCGGCAGCCGGACCTCTTCGCCGACACGCCCCAACAGCGACAGGCCGTATTTCGCGCCGCAGACGCCCGGCTCTGCGAAAATCGCCTCATGCAGCGGCATCAGCTTGTCCTGAAATGCCAGTGCCGCCTTGTAGTCGCCCGCAAGCGTCGCCGCCTGCATCTGCGCGCAAAGCTTGGGCGCGACATTCGCCGTCACGCTGATGCAGCCCACGCCGCCTTGTGCGTTGAAGCCCACGGCGGTCGCATCCTCGCCTGACAGCTGGATGAAATCCACACCACAGGTCATGCGTTGCTTAGGCACGCGGGACAGATCGCCGGTCGCGTCTTTCACACCCACGATATTGGGCAGCTTGGCCAATTCACCCATGGTGGCGGGCAGCATATCGACCACCGAGCGGGGCGGGATATTGTAGATGATGATCGGGATACCGATCTCGTTGAGTGCCGCGAAATGCGCGATCAGCCCCTTTTGCGTGGGCTTGTTGTAATAGGGGGTGACAACCAAGGCGGCATTTGCCCCAACGCTCTTGGCAAATTCGACAAAGCGGATCGCCTCGATGGTGTTGTTCGATCCGGCACCTGCGATCACCGGCACGCGGCCTGCGGCGGTTTGCACCACGGCTGCGATCACGCGCTCATGTTCGTCATGGGTCAGCGTCGGGCTTTCGCCGGTCGTGCCGACAGGGACCAGCCCGGTCGAGCCTTCGGCGATCTGCCACTCCACGAGCTGTTTGAGCGCGTCGAAATCCACCGCGCCGTTCTTGAACGGCGTGACCAAAGCGGGCATCGAGCCTTGGAACATGACACGCATCCTTTTCGCTGTAGGGGCCGTGGCAACATGCCTCGGCGAATTGGCGCGGACACTAGCCTTGGCGGGCGAGAATGCCAAGTTCGTGTGTTGCCTCCGCCGCGATGTCGCATATCCTATGAAAAAGAGCAGTGAGGGCATCCGATGCGGCAGGTTTTGCTGAGTGTTTTTCTTTTGATCGCACCGCTGCGCGTGGGCGCCGATACCGAGGCGCTTGGGCTTGCGCTCGATGCGCTGTCGCAGGGTGACATGGCGCTTGCCACACAGGCCGCCGCCCGCATCGATGATCCCATCGCGCGCGACATCATCACCTGGACCCGGTTGCGCGCGGCACCTGGCGCCGGAGACTGGCGCGAATATCGCGATTTTCTGGCCCGCAATCCCGATTGGCCGGGCTTGCCCTTTCTGCGCACCCAAGGGGAGGCGGCTATCCCCGAGAATGCAGCCCCCGGCGATGTGATCGCTTATTTCGCCTCTGATCTTCCGACAACAGGGGCTGGATCACGCGCGCTTGCGCTGGCTTATCAAGCGCGCGGCGATCGCGCCGCCGCCGAGGCCGAAGCGATCCGCGGTTGGACAAGCCTGGTGATGACCGGGGCCGAGGCGGGGCAATTGCGCAGCGCCTTTGGTGCGGTGCTCAACCAAGGCAATCATCATATCGCGCGGCTCGATCACCTTTTGTGGGAGGGTGCCGAAGAACGTGCGCGCGCAATGCTGCCCTTGGTGTCCGAGAATTGGCAGCGCTTGGCCGAGGCGCGCTTGGCGCTGCGCGCACGGCAAAGCGGCGTTGATGCGCTGATTGCCGCTGTGCCTGCCGATCTGGCCGATCATCCGGGGTTGGCCTATGAGCGGTTCTTGTGGCGCATGCGCGCGGGCAATTGGGACAGTGCCGGCGCGCTGATGGCCGAGCGTTCGACCTCGCGCCAGTCCTTGGGCCGCCCTTTGACTTGGGCGGACCGGCGGGCCGATCTTGCCCGCGATGTGATGCGCGATGGCGATTTCGCGACCTGCTATCGCTACGCGGCCGATCACCATGTCGATCCCGCGCGCGAGGATTCATCCTTTTCCGAGAATGAATGGTTGGCGGGCTATTGCGCCTATCGCCTTGGGCGGGGCGATGTTGCCGTCAGGCATTTCGAAACCTTCCGCGACAGCGTCGCGAGCCCCATCTCGCTAGGGCGGGCGGGCTATTGGCTTGGCCGCGCGCATGAGGCCACTGGCAATCGCGCCGCTGCCGCCAGCGCCTATGCATTCGGCGCCCGCTATCAGTCGAGCTTTTACGGACAACTGGCCGCCGAGCGCGGCGGTCTACCCGTCGATCCGGCCTTTTTGGCCCGCGAGGATTATGGCGATTGGCGACAGGCCGCGTTCACCCGCTCCAGCGTGTTTCACGCGGCGCTGTTGTATTTCGCGGTAGGCGAGGAATGGCCCGCCGAGCGTTTCTTGACCCATTTGACCGAAAGCCTTAGCCGGCAAGAGGCGGGTCAATTGGGCGATTTCGCGCTTGGGATCGGGGATGTCCACGTCGCCCTCAGGATCGCCAAGCGCGCAGCCCTTGCCGGGTATGAGATCATGCGCCCCTATTATCCGATCAAGCCGGCGCTCGCCGATGCAGGCTTGGGCGCACCGCCTGCCTTGGTGCTGTCGATTGCACGGCGCGAATCTGAGTTCGACCCCAGCGTGGTCAGCCCCGCTGGTGCGCTTGGCTTGATGCAGGTGATGCCCGGCACGGGCCGTGATACCGCGCGCGCCATCGGCCTGCCCTATTCGCAAGATCAACTGCTCAACGATGCGGCCTATAATGCGCGGATCGGGGCAAGTTTTCTGGCCCAACTCGGTCAGCGCTACGGCGATAATCCGGTCTTGGTGGCAGCCGCCTATAACGCGGGGCCAAGTCGGGCGGATGAATGGATCGGGCGGTTCGGTGATCCGCGTCGCGTCGATGATGTGATCTTTTGGATCGAAGCGATCCCCTTCACCGAGACACGAAATTACATCATGCGCGTCACCGAAAGCCTTGCGATCTACGAGGCACAGCTGACCGGGCAACTCCCGCGTTTGGGCCTGTCGCAGCGCTTGATCAGGTAGCGGTCAAGAGGCGGGGCCAAAGGGTTCGCAAGGGATGGCGCGAGCAGTCAGCCGGGCGCAAGCGCGCGCGGCCTGATCCTCGGTCAAGCCTTGGAAGCGGGCCTCGTAGCCGCCGCTGCGCTGCACGACGCGGCGCAAGGCCTGATCGAATGTGCCGATCTCGCTGAGTGCGGTGCGCAGCAAAAGCCGCTCGGCTGCGTGATGCGAGGGTTGCGGGCCAAGCGAGACGCCAAACAACCGCGATCCGCTGGAAGAGGCACGGGTTATCACCTCGGGTTCAAGCGGGCCTGCGACGATGATCGGTTCCGGCTCATCCGCAGGGCGCGGCGGCACGGGTTGAGGTTGCGTGACGGCTGTTTCGACCTGTGCCTGTGGGCGGGGCATGGGTTGGGTGGCCGAGGGCGGTAGCGCATCGGCGGTCGTGCTGGCGGGTTCGGGCGTAGCCTGTGGTTGCGGGTCGGGCTCGGTTGCCGCCGCTTGGATCGCTTGGCCAACCGCCTCTTCGATCGCGGCAAGCAACGCGGGTTCAGGCGCGCGTGGTGCTTGTGTCGCGCCGGGGCGGGGCATGGGGCGCAGTGATCGCGACACGACCCCCGAGGTCAAAACGGTTTCGCCCCTGCCAGCCCCGCTATTCGGCCCATAGCTCGGCAGTGCTGGGCGTCGCTCGGTCGCGCGCGCCGGTGCGCGGGCAAAGCCCATATCCATCAATTCCATAATGCGCTGATTGCGCCATGCCGTTGATTGGCCGCCGAAAACCGTGGCGATCACGCGCACATTGCCGCGCTCGGCCGAGGCCACAAGGTTAAAACCAGCCGCGCGCGTGTATCCTGTCTTGATCCCATCCGCGCCACGATATGCATCGAGAAGCGCGCGGTTGGTGTTCCGGATCGTGGCGATCCCGGCATCATCCTGACGGCGCGAGAAGATGTTGTAGTATTGCGGGTAATCATAAAACAGCCGCCGCCCCATGATGGTCATGTCACTTGCGGTGGACAAATGCCCCTCTTGGGTCAGGCCATGCGCATTGCGAAAGGTTGTCCGCGTCATGCCGAGCGCTTGTGCCGTGCGGGTCATGCGCTGGGCAAAGGCAGCCTCTGATCCTGAAATCGCTTCACCGATCGCGGTGGCGGCATCATTGGCCGAGCGGATCGCTGCGGCGCGGATCAGATAGCGAAATCGGATCGTCGATCCGGCCCGCAGACCCAAGCGCGAGGGCGGTTCCGAGGCCGCATTCTGCGAGATCCGCACCGGGGTATCGAGCGTGATCTCGCCAAGGCGGATTGCTTCGAACGCGACATAGAGCGTCATCATTTTCGTCAGTGAGGCAGGGTGGAGCCGCGTATCGGCGTTGCGCGAATGCAGCACCTCGCCGGTGCGCGCATCCATGACCATCGCCGCATAAGGCGCAGCCTTGAGTGCGCCGCCCATCAAGGTTGCGCAAACAATCAACACCAGCCCAAATAGGGCCGGAAGGAAGGATCTTTGTACCACTGAGCCTGCTCGCTCTGCCTCGGGGTGCCGTCTTTTGCGGCGGTTGCGTCCACCCTATGCGTTCCGCATCGAAAAATCTACGGGGGTTTGCGTGAAAAACGGCCCCTGACAGAGACTTGAGCGATATCTTTCGTTGGGCGCGCAGCCCTCGGGTTTGCCGTGCAAAGGGCAAACTTCTGCAAACACCGCATAGCACGAGTGAAATGTGTCTGATACAACCCTTCCGAGACGAGAAAGGACGTTGCCCGTGAAGGATAATTTTGAAGATCGCAAGAGCCGTGCCTCGGCATGGTTCCGCACCCTACGCGACGAGATTGTCGCCGCATTCGAGGCGCTCGAAGATACACAAACCGGCGATCTACCTGCCGGGCGTTTCGAGGTGACCGAGACCAAGCGCCATTCCGACGACGGGCAGGATGCCGGTGGTGGATTGATGAGCGTGATGCGCGGTGGGCGCCTTTTCGAGAAAGTCGGGGTCAATGTCTCGACTGTTTACGGACAGCTTGGCCCGCGTGCGGTCGCGGCGATGGCTGCGCGCAAGGATTTGTCGGGGCTGAAGGATGATCCGACATTCTGGGCCTCGGGGATTTCGCTGGTGGCCCATATGCGCAACCCGCATGCGCCGGCGGTGCATATGAACACGCGTATGTTCTGGACGCCGGTCGCGGGCTGGTTCGGCGGTGGCACCGATCTGAACCCCGCCATCGAATATGCCGAGGATACGGCGCATTTCCACGATGTGCTGCGCGATCACTGCGCGCCGCATGCCCCGGATTACTATGATCGTTTCAAGGCTTGGGCGGATGAGTATTTCTATGTCCCGCATCGCAATCGTGCGCGCGGTGTTGGTGGCATTTTCTACGACGATCTGCACACTGGCGACTGGGAGGCGGATTTCGCCTTTACCCAAGATGTCGGGCGGGCCTTTCTGCCTGCCTTCGTGCCTTTGGTCGAAAAGCGCCGCCATAGCCCTTGGACCGAGGACGACCGCGAGGCGCAATTGATCCATCGTGGGCTCTATGCCGAGTACAATCTCGTCTATGATCGCGGCACGAAATTTGGGCTTGAAACCGGGCATGATGCCAATGCGGTTTTGATGAGCTTGCCGCCCATCGCGAAATGGACCTGAGCCAAGCTGCGGCTTGATCGCTGGCAAGCGACGCGATCAATGCGCGTGGCTTGCCAGCAAATCCGGCGTGCTTTCGCCGGTTTGCAAGCATAGACCCGGCGGAAACCGGCTTCTTGCAGGAAACTCTCGGCTTTGTGTCCGGGCGTTGCGTTGAATGCGCAGGGCGCATGCATAGGCTTTCATGCATGCGGCCCACGCGCAGGCCGCAATTCCCGGAATAGACATAAGCGCAAGGAGTTCCCATAATGAAATATCCCCTGATCTTCGCCGCAGGGCTGGCCGCCGTCACGGCCGGGCCGGTGCTTGCTGGCGGCACGACAACACCGGGCCCCGCGCCTGTTCTTCTCGACCCTGCGCCTATCGTGCCGATCGGCGCGGATTGGACCGGCCCTTCTGTCGGCCTGCAACTGGGTTATGGCGATGTCTCGACCACCGGCCCGGTTCTGGAGGGCGATGATGTCCTTTTGGGCCTAAGGGCCTACTATGATTACGATTTCGGTGACTTTATCCTTGGGGGCGGCCTGCAATATGACACGACCGACCTCGATATCGGTGGGGTGACGACACTTGATGCGGTGACGCGTGTCGGTGTGCGTGGTGGTTTTGATCTGACCGATGACTGGGTTTATGGCACGGCTGGTTGGGCGCGCGCCGAAACCAGCGGCGGCGGTGTCGGTGACAGCGATGGTTGGTTCGCGGGTCTGGGCTATGAGATGTTGGTCACCGATACGATCAGCGTGGGCGCAGAGCTGCTTTATCACACGTTCGACAGCTTCGATCTGGTCGGCCTCGAGGCTGATGCAACAACCGCCGCAGTCTCGGTGAACTTCCGCTTCTGAGGCTCAGATAAACACGGGCGCCATCGTGGCGCCGATCCCCTCGGCGGTGACATCGCCGCCGCGGGCGGCAACCGCCCCCAGCCTGCCCAATTCGTCGGCACATTTCGCCGCCGCCCCATTGCCGCCGGTCAGCACTGTGGTGGCATCATCTAGCCGCCCGATATAGGGATGGCCGCTTGCCGTGAAACTGACGGCGCAAGCGGCGGTCTTGGTCTGTGCGATCATGAGATCAGGCATCAAGGCTTGGAGATGGCCGCGCAGGATTTCGGCGGCGGCTTGGCTGCCTTGGGTTTTGAACCACGCGTTCAAAGCGGTGGCATCGGTTGCAATCGGGCTGGTCGCCTCGCCCCCGATCTTGATGTAGTACCGACCATCGGGGTAGCGGATCGGCGGCAGAACATAGAGGTCGGTGTGCCGATCATCAGGCACGAAGATCAGGCTCGGCATGTCAGCCAGATGTGCGGCCTGACGCGCATCCACTGCCGCAAGCAAAACTGTGCGCTGATAGACCTGCATCGCAAGCCGTGCCTCGCCTAGCCCGGGCATGGCTGACCAGCCGCCCATTGCAAGCACCACATGGCCCGCTTGCAGGAAGGTCCCATCCGATAGCTGCAAGCCCCCGCCGTCCCGTGCGACGACACTGGCGTCGCGCAGCCGCATGCCTGATGCGCTGGCGATCGCCTCATGGGCGCGCCGCATCGCGCGCGGATCGATGACGCCACCCATAGGATCGAAGGCCCCAAGGCTGCCCTTGGGCAGGTGGAAATAGGGATGGCGCGATGCAAAACCCGCGTCATTCATGGGTTGGTGGTCGAGCCCCAATTGTTTGGCGCATTGCAGAAAATCTTGCGCCATCTCCGCCATTGACCCCGCCGATGGCCCCGCCACCATGGCACCGCAGGGGTTGAAAAAGGTGATCCCGCTTTGCGTTTGCAACGCCGCGTAGCGCGCGATGGATCGCAACGACAGCCGCGCCCACACTGGATCATGTGCGATGGCCCGCGTGATCCGGCCTGCGTCATGAAAACTCCCGAAAGGGCCATCTTGGCGGGTTGGGTCATCCGGCTCATCCGGGCCGATCAAGACGACATCGCAACCTGCCTGCGCCAAATGATACGCACAGGCGGTCCCCATCAGCCCGCGTCCGACAACGGCGAAATCAGCGCGCTCCATCCCGGCCCTTTCGCGTGGTGATCAACGCAGTGTCATGCGTATTTTCGGAAAGATGAAGGAGAATTTGAACAAAATTCGATCCCTTCAACTTTCCCGGAATACGCAAGCCAACTCGCCGCCAAAGCGGCCGATGGGTCAGCCCCGGATGGTTTCCAACAGCAGGTGCACGTTCTCGGGATCAGCCTCGGGGGTGATGCCATGGCCGAGATTGAAGATATGCGGCCCGCCCTTCAGCGCGTCGACGATGCGGCGGGTTTCATCGATCAAACCTTGGCCGCCCGTGATCATATGCTTGGGGTCCAGATTGCCCTGCACGCAGCCATCGGGCTGCAGATGTTGGGCTGCCCATGCCGGATCGACCGATGTGTCGATGGCCAGACAATCAGCGCCGACAGCCTTGGCGAAGCCCACGTATTTCTCGCCTGCCTCGCGCGGAAAGGCGATGATCGGCAGGCCGGGATGGCGGCGCTTGAGTTCGGTGGTGATACGACGCGCCGGTTCCAGCGCGAAATCATGGAAGGCCTGACCCTTGAGCGATCCGGCCCAGCTGTCGAAGATCTTGATCACCTCGGCACCGGCCAAGACCTGTTGATCGAGATATTCGATCGTGGCTTCGGTCAACAAATCGATCAGCGCGCCAAAGGTTTCGGGATCACTTTCGCGCAGCGCATGGGCCGGCGCTTGATCGGGTGTGCCACGGCCCGCGATCATGTAGGTGGCCACGGTCCAAGGCGCGCCCGCAAAACCGATCAGCGTGGTTTCTTTCGGCAGTTCGCGCGCAAGGATGCGCACTGTTTCATAGACCGGCGCGAGGTGGTCATGGATGTCGTCGCGGCCCTTGAGCTTTTTCAAATCCTCGGGGCCTGTGATCGTCGATAGCCGCGGCCCTTCGCCGGTGGCAAACCACAAATCGGCCCCCAGCGCATCGGGGATCAGCAAGATATCGGCAAACAGAATCGAGGCATCAAAGCCGTAGCGCCGGATCGGTTGCAGCGTGACCTCGGCCGCCAGATCCGAGTTGTAGCAAAGCGACAGGAAATCTCCCGCCTCGGCCCGCGTCGCGCGATACTCGGGCAAATAGCGCCCGGCTTGCCGCATCAGCCAAACTGGCGGCACATCCATCGCCTCACCGGCAAGCGAG
>JAQCLA010000089.1 GCA_027592105.1 Pseudomonadota bacterium
CAACAAGCGACAAAGGCGCGTGACCTCAAGCCATTGGGGTGCCTTCGAGGTCGAAACCGAAGGGGATCGGATTATCGCGACCCATCCCTTCGGCCCCGATCCATCGCCACCGGCGATCCCCGCGATCCTGCCCGCGGCCGTGCATCACGCCTCCCGCGTGGCGCGGCCATCGGTGCGCCGCGCATGGCTTGCAACCCGCGACCGGGCGGGCCGGGGCGATGGTGATTACGTCACGCCCCCATGGGACGAGGCCCTGGATATCGCGGCAGCCGAGATCGACCGCATCCGCAAGGCGCATGGCAACAGCGCGATCTATGGCGGCTCTTACGGCTGGGCATCCGCCGGGCGGTTCCACCATGCGCAGGGGCAGGTGCATCGCTTTCTCAATATGATCGGCGGCTATGTCGCGAGTTTCGGAAGCTATTCCACCGGCTGCGCGCAATCCATCATGCCCCATGTCTTCGGCGAGAATTTCCTGACCCTGACCTACGAGGTGCAGGATAGCTACGCCACCATCGCGGAACACACCGAGACGCTGGTCATGTTCGGTGGTATCAACCCCAAGAATTCGATGGTCTCGATGGGCGGGATCACCGAGCATCAGACCGCCGGTTGGTTCGACCACTTCGCCGAAAAGGGCATGACGCGGATCAATATCGGGCCGCAGCGGGGCGACGCCCCCGAAGGGTGCGACTGGCTCCCTTGCCGCCCCGGATCGGATACCGCGCTGATGCTGGGGCTGGCCCATGTGCTGGAGGCCGAAGGGCTGGCCGATCACGCCTTCCTCGACCGCTACACCACGGGCTATGACCGCTTCCGCCCCTATCTGATGGGCGAGGTGGATGGCACGCCCAAATCCCCGGAATGGGCCGCGCCGCTCACGGGCATCAGCCCGGAGCAGACGCGCACCCTTGCCCGCCGCATGGCAAGCACGCGCACGCTGATCACCGTCGCATGGTCGCTGCAACGCGCCGAACATGGCGAACAACCCTATTGGATGTCCGCTGTCCTTGCCGCGATGCTGGGCCAGATCGGCCTGCCCGGTGGCGGGGTCGGCTATGGCTACGGCGCCATCGGCGGCATCGGCAAGGATTTCAAACCCTTGGGCGGCATGACCCTGCCGCAGGGGGGCAACAAGGTCAGCAATGTGATCCCGGTGGCGCGTGTCGCCGATATGCTTTTGCACCCCAATGAGCCTTACGATTTCAACGGCGAGCGGCGCATCTACCCCGATATTCGCCTTGTCTATTGGGCGGGGGGCAACCCGTTTCACCACCACCAAGACCTCAACCGGCTGCATGCGGCATGGCAGCGGCCCGAAACCATCATCGTGAACGAGCCGTGGTGGACCGCGACCGCCCAGCGCGCCGATATCGTGTTCCCCGCCACCACCCCCTATGAGCGCGAGGATATCGGGCGCAGCCCGCTTGATGATTACCTGTTCCACATGCCGCAACTCATCCCGCCCGTGGGTGAGGCGCGCGACGATTACGCGATTTTCGCGGGGCTGGCCGAACGTCTTGGCGTGGGCGATGCTTTTGCCGAAGGGCGCGATCCCGCCGCTTGGATCGCCCATCTTTACGCGGGGATCACAGCGCGGGGCGCCGAAATCGGCATCGCTGTGCCAAGTCTGGACGCCTTGCGCGCGATGAATTGGGTCAAGCTCGATCTGGCAACCGATGAACAGCCCAAGCCCGTTTTGCGCCGCTTTCGCGCCGACCCAGAGGCGGCGCCGCTCAAGACCCCATCGGGCAAGATCGAGATCTTCTCGGAGCGCATCGACAGCTTTGGCTATGATGACTGCCCCGGCCACCCGGTCTGGTTGCCGCCCAAGGAATGGCCCGGCGCGGCCACCACGGCTGCCCCTTTGCACCTTGTCTCACCGCAACCGGGCGACAAGCTGCATTCGCAACTCGAGGCTGCCTTGGCCGATGTGGCTGGTGCGCGGCCCGAGACGATCTTGATCCACGAAGATGACGCAGCACCTCGTGGGATTGCCTCGGGCGATCTGGTGCGGGTGTTCAATGCCCGTGGCGCCGTGCGCGCGCGGGCGCGGGTGACGGGCGATATTCTGGCCGGTGTCGTGGCCTTGCCCACGGGCGCGTGGTTCGGTGCGCCGGGCAGCAATATGGATGCCAATGGCAACCCCAATGTGTTGACGCGTGATGTGGGCACCTCGCGGCTAGGCCAAGGGACAAGCGCCCATTCGGCGCTGGTCGAGGTGGAACGGCTGTAAGGCGGGCGTAAACCTGCAGTTTTGCGGATCGGAAATCTGCAGGTTTGCGTGTTGCAAAACGCTACCCTTGCGCCGCCACATACTCCGCCACGGCCTGCTTATAGAGCGCCTGTATCCGTGCGGTCACGGGGCGCGACCCATCGCCCAAGGGCTTGCCGTCGATCGCAGCCACCGGCGTCTGCGCGCCGAATGTGCCGGTCAAAAACGCCTCCTCCGCCCCATGCACCTCGAACAGGGAATAGTTCCGCTCGAAGACCGGGATGCCGTCTGCGCGGCACAGGTCGATCACCTTTTGGCGGGTCACCCCGTTCATGCAGTAATCCCCGGTCGAGGTCCAAACCTCGCCCTTGCGCACAATAAAGAAATTGCAGGCATTGGTCGTGTTCACGAACCCATGCGGGTCAAGCATCAAGGCCTCGTCCGCGCCTGCCTGCTCGGCCTGAAGACAGGCCAGAACGCAGTTGAGCTTGGAATGCGAATTGTATTTCGCATCTTGGCTCATCGGCAGGCCGCGCACCTGCGGCACGGTCGCCAACCTGATGCCCGCGCCCTGTAGCCGGTCCACGGGCTTGGAATGTTCCATGATGATCACCAGCGTCGGCCCTGACCGCGACAGTGACGGGTGCTGGAAGGGCCGCACCTTGACACCACGGGTCAGCATCAAGCGGCAATGCACATCCGTGACCATCCCATTTGCGCGCCGCGTCATCTCGAGCGCGTCGAAAATGCCCGCGCGATCCATCCCAACATCAAGGCTCACCGCTTTGCAGCTGTCGAAAAAGCGGTCCATGTGTTCGTCGAAAAAGGCCCAGACGCCATCGTAAAGGCGCATCCCTTCCCACATGCCGTCGCCCAAAAGGAAGCCGCTGTCATAGACCGACACGGTCGCCTCGGCGCGCGGCTTCAGCGCGCCGTTGATGTAGATCAGGATGTCGGCGTTGCGCGGGTCTTCGAGCGCGTCATGGGTGGTGGCGTGATCGGTCTGCATCGGCGGCCCCTTGGCTCTGTCCCTGCTGTGGTGCCCCGCGCGGGGGGCTGTGGTCAAGAGAGCCGCACTTGCCATGCATCCCGGCAAGGGACTAGGCATCCCATGCGGATTGCCGATCACCAAGGGGCCATGATGCAAGAGACAGGCATGAATCAAGCCGATGATCCTACCGGCACCACGCGATTGACGCGCGAAGATGGCCGCTTCGTGATCCCGGCCGCGTTGATCGCCGCGCGCTTCGGCCTTACCGCAAGCGCGGTGCCCGAGCTGATGCGGAACGGTCAAATCACCAGTAAGACCGAAATGGGAACCGAGGCGGATGCCGGGCGCTGGCGGCTGACGCTTTATCACGCCGATCAAGTCTTGCGCATGACGGTGGACGCAGAAGGCGTCATCTTGCATCAAACCCGCTTTGCCGCGCCGCGTCGTGGAGTGTCACCGAAATGACATGGCCCTTGATCACACAGGGCATCAGATCGACCCAACGCGACGACGACGCCCATGGCTGACCAGCCCGCTCAAGACAGGCCATCAAAGGCAAGCCCGGTCGCAGTTTTCGGGGCATTCCTGAAGCTGGGGCTGACAAGCTTCGGCGGACCGATCGCGCATCTGGGCTATTTCCGGACGGAATTCGTGGAACGTCGCCGCTGGCTCGATGATGCGACCTATGCCGATCTTGTCGCGCTGTGCCAATTCCTGCCCGGCCCTGCGTCCAGCCAAGTGGGCTTTGCGCTGGGGTTGATGCGGGCGGGTTGGCTGGGGGCGCTTGCGGCCTTCATCGGGTTCACACTGCCCTCTGCGTTACTGCTCTTGGCCTTTGCCCAGATGATGCCGCTCCTCTCCGGCCCGATAGCCACGGGTGCGATCAACGGGCTCAAGATCGTGGCGGTGGCGATCGTGGCCCAAGCCGTATTGGGCATGGTGCGCAGCCTATGCCCCGACCGCATACGGGCGAGCATCGCAGTGGGCGCGGTGATATGTTTGGCCGCTGTTCCGGGTGTTTTGGGTATGTTAGGGGCCATAGCACTTGGGGCTTTGGCCGGGGCCGCCCTGATCCGGCCCGAACCCGACGTGGCGCATACATCACTGGGCATCGCCGTGACACAGGGGCAAAGCATCGGCGCGCTGATCGTTTTCGCCGGATTGATCGCGCTGTTGCCGTTTTTGGCCGAGTTGTCGCAACTTTTCGCCATGCTCGACGGCTTTGTGCGGGCTGGGGCCTTGGTCTTTGGTGGCGGCCATGTCGTCTTGCCCATGTTGGAGGCCGAAACAGTCGCGCGTGACTGGGTCAGCACGGATGCATTCCTTGCAGGCTATGGCGCGACCCAAGCTGTGCCCGGGCCGCTTTTCACCTTCGCCACCTATCTGGGTGCCGTGCAAGGGCCGGCGCCCAATGGGTTGGTCGGTGCAGTGATCGCCAGCCTTGCCATCTTTGCCCCCGGCTTTCTCATCTTGATCGCGGCTTTGCCGCATTGGGCCGAACTGCGCAGCCAACCCGCGGCGCAGGCCGTGATGCGCGGGGCAAATGCCGCCGTTGTGGGCGTGCTTGGTGCTGCGCTTTTTGATCCGGTCTTTACAGCGGCCATCGGTGATCTGGGGGATCTGGCGCTTGCCTTGGCCTGTTTGATCTTGCTTTTGATCTGGCGCTGCCCACCATGGCTGGTTGTCCTCAGCGCGGCTTTGACGGGCGCAGTAATGGCGATGCTCGGCTAGTCAGCGGATCGCGCCATGGCGCGTTTTCGCCCCCGAACAGCCGTGGGTCAACTCGCTATCTATGCCGCAGATATACCACAAAACGTGGTCACCCCGTCAGAAAACGCAAAACATGCTTCCATGACGCGAATGATCGTCATATTGTATCTTTAGGTACAAGATGCCCAAAAGATGATGATCAAATGTGTATCGAGGAGGTTTCAACACCCTTGGCCGGCAAACGTGTTGTCTTGGGTGTCGAAGCGGCAGGTCATGAGTTTGCAAAGAACAAACTGCATTTGCGCATCTTGGCGGGCCACGCCCGCACGGCTTTCGTGCCTGCGCGCGCCAGCGCATCGGACCCGGTCGGCTGCACAGATCGCATTCAATCATTCGCCCCGTATCGCCATATTCAATTCGAGACATTCCCTCACATGAAAATCCTTGCGCCCTTGATCGTCTCAATCAGCCTTGTCGGTGCAGCCTGCACGCCGGTCGGATCGATGGTGGCCGACGAGACGACGATCGCACAACGCCACGAAACCGGGCCGGCCAGCGAGGAATTGCTCGCCGCACGCCGCGCCGATTATCAGGAGGTCTTCGACCAAGCGCAGCGGCAGGGTTTCATCTCGGGTGCTGTGCGCGGCGCTTTGTTGGGTGCCTTGATCGACAGTGAGCGCGGGGCGGTGATCGGTGCCGCTTTCGGTGCGATCCTCGGGTCGGGTTATGCCGCGATTTCGGCCGAGCATCTGTTGCAGGAACGCGAAGAATTTCTCAACCGGCAGCAGATCATCGAGAATATTCTCGATGCGTCACGCGGCGCGACAGCGCGAAGCATGGATGACGCGGATCTGGTCAGTCGGGCGGTCACGGAACAAACCCGCATCGCCGCCGCGCCCGATGCCGAAGAGCAACTGCGCCTTGGCGAGTCGATCGCGACCGTCCGGCGCGCCGCCGAGATGCGCGCGGTTTTGATCGAGGAATTGCTGCAAGAGGCAGAGCTTACGCCGGAAGAACAGGCCGAAGTGCGTGAGCAAATCACTCTGCAGCGACAGGCGCTGAGCGTCATTCGCGCACAACAACAGGCATGGGAAACACGGACCAATGGTTGATCTCGGAAAAGCGGCAAACGGTAAGCGGAACATAATCCGCGCCAAATTTCTTGTGTGCTTTTTCGTCGTTACAAGCGGCTGCGTATCAGTTGGAAATGTCGATGATCCCTGCGCGATGGCGAACCGGGATGTCAGCTTTCAGGTGCTGATGGAGAACAGCATAAAAAACATATATAACATGTGCTTAGAACACATGAGGCAGGACGTCATAGCAGAATGGGGCGAGCAGTGAAAAAAAATACAATCGCGCTAGTCATCGGATTGGGGCTGTTATCGGCATGCGGAGCGCCCGGGGCGCTTGACCCGCATTCCAATGCCACCCCGATGCACGAAACCGAGGTTCACAGTGAAAACACGGCCATGCATGGGCAGGCCGGAGACGTCGAATTCATGCTCGACGACGATGTGTTCACTGTCGAGCGCTCACGCTTCGCCTTTCTCATCGCCTTGGCCTTCTATCTGCCATTTCTGGTGATCTAGCGCCGCTTCGGCGTTCGCTGGCGCGGGATAAGGCCGAATGGCCAACCGCGCCGAGGCATCTCGCGCAGCGTTGAGGATGTAAGCGGTACCATGCATATACAGGCAAATATATATTTCACCCAATCACAGGTGAAATGCGTTCCCACCGATCCGGAGCTTTCGTCTTTCTGCGAGCAGCTTGCGCTCGACGATGGCGCGCTCGAATTTCGATTGCGGCTTTTCGCTGCGCGCATTCGCGGGGATGCGAGCGTCGTCAGCGTCGCGCTTGCCGTGCCGCCTGATTGCGTCCTGCGCGCCCAAGGCGGCCCGTCCCCCTTTGGCGATATTCCCGAAGATGAATTGCACATCTTCGCACCAAGCGACAATGCCCCCGCCGCTGCCATCGCGGTCGAGCGGAGCGTGTGTGACGAGGTCGCGGCCTTTGCTCAGTCTTATGGCATGCAGCCCGCCGCCATCATCGTGCCGGGTGATGAAACAGGGCCGGACATCACATTCCCGCTGACAGCTTGCCAGACCGACGCGGTGCCAAGCGCGCAGGGCGCATCTGCCCCCTGCGCGGCCAGTAGCGCGATCGAAATGCCCCCCGCCCTTCAGCGTGAATTGCACAAACGCAAGCAGCAAGAGGCCCGCAAGGCCGAGCGCGCGAACAAGAGCTGGGCGCTCGGCGGGGTTTTCAGCCCGACACAAGACGCAGAGCACGCACCCGTGCCAGCGCTTCAGCCCTTTGCCCCAGTCCCGCGCTTTTTGCAGGGCGCGCAGAGCGACACGACGCAAGAAAAAGATGTCGTGGTCGAAGCTGCACCCATCGCACCGGCCAGCATGCCGGAGGCAGCCACGCAGGCAGAAGAGCGCACCGAGATTGTCGCGGCCAATGATCCTTCCACGCCGCTATGGCGTAAGCGGCCCGCGGTGATGATCGGTGGCGCGGCCTGTGTCGCCTTGCTGCTTGGCACGGCCGCGTTCTTGCCCCTTGGGCAACACGCGCGCGAGGTTGCCCCACCGGTCATGCCCGCGCAAACCGCAATCGCCGCCGCGCAGCCTGTGGTCACGCCCCGCGCAAACGCACCCGCGCAAGAAACCGCCCGCGCGCCGGACGCAACCGCCACACCCAATGCGACAGCGGTGGTTTTGAGTAGCTCGACCTCATTGGCCAGAAGCGAGGCGATGAACCCGACACGCCCCCAACCGCCCAACATCGATGATCGCGCGCCTGCACCGATTGGCTTGCCGCAATTGGACAGCGCGCTTGGCTTGGGCCTTGCGGGCGGCGGGCTTGCGGCGACAGCCAGCGACAGCATCGCTTCCCGATTTGCCGCGACCTTTCCGTCAGAGCCGGAAATCACGCAGATCATGCCGCCGCGCGTACCCGGTCGGCTTTTGAACAATGGACGCAGCATCGCGAACCTACAGGCGGCCAATTCACCCAGCCCGGCGCAGGCGCTGCGTCCCGTCACTTTGTTGCGTCCGGCTTCGGCACTGGCGCGCATCGTCCCGCAGCCAAGGCCAGCGCGCCCTGCGCCCAGCCCGATCCTAGCGCCGGCCCTTGCCACACCGGAACCACCCCGCCCATCCACGCTCACGCCGATCAGCCTTTTGGGACCGGCAAGCGCACCACGGCCCGTGGCGCGCCCCGTCTCGCTTTTGGTCGGGTCGCGCGATACCGACACAGTTCCGGAATTGGAAGCGGTGGCAACCGCACCCGCACTTGCCCCCGACACCCTTCCACAAGGGCCAGTGGCAGGCTTGCGTGTCTTGGCCATCGTGGGAACCGGCGATCAGCGCCAAGCACTTGTGCAGACCGGCCCAAATCAGACAGCCGTTCTGGTCGCAGGCGCAACGACACAGCGCTGGCAAGTTCTGGAGGTCAGGCGCGAAGGGATCGTGCTGCGCGTGAACGGCCGGGCCCAACTTTTGCCGATCGGCCTTTGATCACTGCGCCGGCTCATCCTCGGCGGGGCCGGCGATGACGCCTTGCGACAAGAGCAGGTCAAGATCCAGCTCTTGCCCCGCCAATAACCCGGTCAGAACCGCGAATGTATCGCTGCCCAAGCGTGGTGCGGCAGTGGGCGGAATGGGCGGTGTCTGCGACAGCTTGAGGGGCGAGGCGACACCAGCCAGGTGATGCCCATCAGGCGTGCGCGGTGCCGTGCGCATGCCGCGCGCCTGCACATGGGGGTCGGCAAAGACACGGCCGATATCGTTGATCGGGCCTGCTGGCACCTTGGCCGTGTTCAGCGCCGCGATCCAATCATCCAGACGGCGCCCCGCAAGCAGGCGCTCCAACAAGGGGATCAGCGTATCGCGGTTCCTGACCCGGCCCGGATTGGTGGCAAAGCGCGGATCAAGCGCGAGTTCCGGCGCACCCGCGACATCGCAAAAACGCGCGAATTGCCCGTCATTGCCGATGGCCAGAATGATATGCCCATCCGATGTCGGAAAGACTTGATATGGCACGATGGTGGGATGGGCATTGCCCATCCGCACAGGGGGCGTGCCGGTGGCCAAGAAATTCGTCGCCTGATTGGCCAGCGTTGCGACCTGCACATCCAACAGCGACATGTCGATCTGTTGCCCCTGCCCCGTGGCATCGCGATGACGTAGCGCCGACAAGATCCCGATGACCGCATAAAGCCCGGTCAACAGATCGGTCAGCGCAACCCCGGTTTTCATCGGCTCAGCACCCGGCGTGCCAT
>JAQCLA010000090.1 GCA_027592105.1 Pseudomonadota bacterium
GATCAAGGTCATCGCAAGCTGTGCTGTCGCCGCGGCCCGGCTAGCCGTGCCGCAGACCGTGATGCCGCGCAGCTTGGCCGCATCCATGTCGATTGACAGGTTACGCATGCCTGTTGTCACGATCAGACGCAGATTGGGCAGCGCGTTGATCAGATCGGCCGGCATCGGCGTGCGCTCGCGCATGATGCAGAGCACATCGAAAGGGGTGAGCCTTGCGACCAAATCCCGATGCGGGATCGGGTCGCGAAACACCGTCACATCACCGCCCAAATCGCCCCAATCGGCAAAGCGGTCGCTGTAGCCAAGATAATCGTCCAGAACCGCGATTTTCATGCCATCACCCTTGTTTTTAGCCCGGTCCGCTTGGCCATGGCCAGCCGCACAAGGGCCGCAAAACGGTATAGCCCATGCACGAATTTGCCATAGGGCATGGTCAGGAATAGCGCAAAGACCACCCCCAGATGCAGCGCCAACAATAGCCCCATCGCAGGCGTGCCGCCCAAGATATGCAGGCCCAGCCCCGTGACCGCCGTCAGATGCAGCATCAAGATAAAGGCCATCGCCATGCCCCGCGTCTCGGGCGCGACCAGATCGGGCAGGCGGCGCTTTTTCGCGGCCATCAGCCCGCCGGTGCCAGCCGCCAGCATGAAGCCGCCCACCGTGCCCAACATCTGCGGCAGATCCCACCACGCATAGGGCGCCACCCGGCCAAAACCGTAATGATAGATCGTGCCGACAGAGGTAGCCGCAAAGCACAGAAGAAAGCCGTAGAACGTCAAATGATGATAAAGCCGCCGCTTGTCCTCGGGCTTGTCATCCTCGTTGAAACAGCCCGCACCCCCACCATCAAGATAGCGCAAAGACCCCGCATCCTTGACCGCCTGCCAGAGCGAGGCGGGGGCGGCACCTTCGACCATGCGCACCGCATTGGCATCGCGCCAGAAATTGCGCAGCCCCATGAGCATGGCAAAGATCGAGAACAAGAATACCGGACCAAACAGCCCCACCATCGCGTTATGCGACATCAGCGCATAAAACCCCTCGGGGGAGGTATGGGCCGAAAACAGCGCGCCGGGCGCGTTCCACGCGATCATGCCGGCCAGAAAACCCGTGACCGACAAGGCCGCGATCAGCGCGATGATCAAACCGTTGCGCGCAAAGACCGGGGCAAGGGCCGCGGGCCATGCGTAGTGGCCATAGCTTTCTTGCCGGACGCCCGCCAAAGTCTTGGGCAGGTTGATCGCAAACTCATGCGGCGGCGAGAATTGGCAGTCGTGATAGCACGCCCCGCAATCATGGCAGAGGTTGGCAAAGTAATCGATGTCGCCCGCCACGAAGCTGCGCTGCATCTGGAGTGCGGGGAACACCGCGCAGATCCCCTCGCAATAGCGACAGGCGTTGCAGATGGTGATCTGGCGCTCAGCCTCTTGTTGTAGTTCAGTTCCCAACATGGCGCGCCGCCCCCTCTCCTGCCAAGCGCCCGAAAACAGCGCCGATTGTCATGCCGATACCGGCCAGATAGCCGCGCCCCAGCACATTGCCCGCCATGATTTCGCCCGCAGCATAGATATTGGCGCTTGGCCGCCCGCCCTGCATCAAGACGCGCGCCTCGCGGTTCACCCGCGTGCCGAGATAGGTGAAGGTGATGCCGGGGCGCACCGGATAGGCATGGAAGGGCGCCTGATCGATGCGGCGCGCCCAATGCGATTTGGGCGGCGTGATGCCTTCGGTCCGGCAATCATCATGGATTTCGGTGTTGAATTCGCCATCGACCACGGCGGCGTTAAAGCGCCCGATCTCGGCGGCAAAGGCTGATGGATCAAGCCCCAGCTTCTCGGCCAGCTCTTCCAGCGAAGGCGCGGAAATCGCGGGATAGACCGAGGGCATGAAACGGCCCGCAGCCTTTTCATCAAACACGATCCACGCGATCTGGTCGGGCTGATCGGCCACCAAGCGGCCCCAGATCGCGTAGCGCTTGGGCCAGAAATCCTCGCCCTCGTCATAAAACCGCTCGCAGCGGTTGTTCAGCACCACGCCAAAAATGATGCAATCAAGCCGGGTGACGATGCCGCCATCGAATTGCGGTGAGCGCGCGTCGATCGCGACCGCATGGCATTGGGTCGGGTCGCCCACGGGCTCGACCCCCGCATCAAGCAGCATCCGCAGGATCGTGCCGCGATTATTGGGTGTTCCACGGATCAGGAAATTCTCGGCCCGCTCGCCCCAATATTCCTTGAGCCATTCGATATTGGCCTCGAACCCGCCCGCCGCTGTGACAAGCGCGCGGGCATGGATGGTTTGCGCCCCATCGGGGCCTTCGATCAAGGCCGATTTGAAAAACCCATCCTCGATATCAAGCGCCGTGGCGCTGGTGTCGTAACGGATCTCCACGCCCATGTTTTCGGCGGTATCACAAAGCGCGTTCAGCATCGCGCGCCCACCGCCCAAGAAAAACGCGTTCGTCCGCCCAAGGTTCAGCGTGCCGCCCAAGGGTTGCTGGAAGCGCACGCCGACACCGTTCATCCAATCCCACAGCGTCTTGGACTCTGCGATGGTCAGACGCGCCAGTTCCGGGTCGGTCTCGCCGCCTGTCACGCGCATCAGGTCGTCCCAGAACTCATCTTCGGGGTATGGGCCAGTCAAGATCTCGTTGCCCTCATCATGGGCACAACGCAGGTTGCGGGTGTGGCGCGTATTGCCGCCGCGATAGACCTTGGGTGCAGCTTCGACCACCAGAACCGAGGCGCCTTGGCGGCGTGCCTCGATCGCGGCGCAAAGCGCAGCATTGCCACCACCGATCACCAGAACATCGACGCTGGGCGCGCTTGGGCTGCTCATCATTTAGATCCTCGTCGCTGGTCTTGGGCGCGTTGATTGCAAGGGCCGCGCAGCTCTGCGCGCGTCGCGGACGCTGTGGCGTTATGCGGCTGTATACACGTGGATACGTATTGGTCAAGCAAGCTCAGCGCCGCGCGGTGCAAGCCGTGCGCGGGCAAAGATGGCACCCCGGCCCGGCGGCAATCGCGGGCGGTTGGCCTTCCGTCGCAGACGCATCAAGCACAGGCGTGAGCAGCATGACCGCCTGCATCACCGGTGCCTCGCCAAAGCCCGTAGGCGCGGCGGGCTGGCTGACCGCCCAAGCACGAAACCGCGCACCTTGGGGCATTTCGATCAACGACACCTCTGGCTGGCCGGGTCGACCCAAGGCGCGGTAAAGCGGCCAAAGCGGGCATCCCGCCCCGAAACGTGGAATGGAAAAGGCCGTCAAACGGCGGCGAAAGATCAAAGCGCCCGAACCATCGCAGACCGCAAGGCCAAAGGGCGGCGCACCCGATACGGCCTCGGTCTGGCGCGGCAGGGTGGCAAGCCGGCGCAATACCAGCGCCACATCGCCCTGCCCCAACCTCAAAAGCAGCGCGGGGTCACAGCCCGCCGCCTCGGCCGCGGGGCGCATGACCGGCAAGGGTAGCCGCGCTGCATCTGCGGCATAGGCCAAAAGCCACCGCTCGCCCAAGGCGCGGGTGGCGGGGTCTTCCATCCCCGCCGCGCGCGACAGCACCAGTGGGATCGCCGCGCGCCCTTGGGTTTCGATCTCGGGGAAATGATGGCCCGCCGCCTCGAACATCGCCTCGACCGTTTCGGTGGGGGTGGAGGCGGCGCGCGCATCGGCCTCGGCGGCGTCCGGCTCGAAATGGCGGATCAAGGCGGTGGCGCGTGTCGACAGCCGCTCGGCCTCTTCATGCAGGTTGCGGTGAAAGCGCGCCCGCCAAACGGCATCGATATCGGCCTCGCGCACCAAGATATCGGCGGTGGAGCGGATGGCCGCGACACTCGACAAGACCTCGTGCATGGCCTCGGCCAAAAGCGGGTCGTGCCCGATCCGGTCGCGCAACCCCTCGACCATGGCATCAAGGGCCGCGATGCGTTTTTGCTGTGCGGCGATCAAGGCGGCCCAGCCGGGGAAACGGCCCGCCATCTCGTCGATGCGGTCGGTCTCGGGCGGCGCATCGAGATTGCCGGCCTGATCGCGCGCCACGGATTGCAGCGCGTCGTAAAGCGTTGCATCGGCCCCCTCGCTCAATTGCGCAGGCTCGACCGCCAGCACGCGGGCCAAGGCCACCAATAGCTTACCCCCGATCCGGCGGCGGTTGTGTTCGATCAGGTTCAGATAGGAGGCGGAAATGCCCACCGCTTCGGCCAGATCGGCCTGTTTCATGCCAAGCACCAAGCGGCGCTCGCGGATGCGATTGCCGGTCAATTGCGTGCGCCGCGCAAGCGGTAAGCTGGAGGCCATCGGAAACCTGCGAATGTTGCTGGCCACAGCTTAACAGGAAAGCATCCCTTTATGAATGGGTTATCGGTAGATTTACAATTCAGCGCCATGGCGTGATCTGCTTTGCCAAAGGACCGAAATACCGCGGATTTTAGCGATCTACTGGCGCAAACCGCACGCATGATCCAAGATGGGTCCGGGCTGGGGGCTTTCGTTTGACGGAGGCCAAGACATGGTCTTGCCCATTCTTTCGCCATCAAACCCGCAGACGGGGAGTGCCGCCATCGCGCCCCGACCCGATGCGCTGATCATCGGCCAAGCGAACGCGGCCGCAGCGCCGCTGATGGGGCGCAAAGCCGTGCAGCCCACAGATGGCACACAGACCACGCGCAATGACCCGTGGCCGCAATTGCCGCCCGACCCCGCACCGCTCAAGGGCTTGGGTATTCCGCCCCTCAACACGCGGCAGGTGGGTGATTTCGACAGATTAGATGCGCCCGAACCGCCCGCCGCGCGCTACGACATGGCCCCAGCCCAAGGGATGGCCGAACAGCTTGATAAGAGGGCTTGAAACGACAACAGCCCCGGATTGCCCCGGGGCTGTCGCGCCGTTCAACGCAAGACGATCAGTTGGCCAGCGCCGCGTCCGTCACCGCATGGGTCCATGCGCCGGTTGGTTCGGCGGTGATGACGGCGTCCCCGCCCTCAAGCAGCGTGCGCACCGTGCGGGCATAGGATGCCTCGTCCAATGTGCCATTGCCGCCGGCAACCAGTAGCGCGATCTCGCCCATCATCCGCTTTTGATGGGTTTCGGTCTGCGCGCCGGTCTCGTCGTAATCGAGCACGATCATCGCCGCGTCATCGGGATTGGCCGCGGCCCATTCCCAGCCCTTCATCGAGGCGCGCACGAAGCGGGTCATCTTGTCGAAGAAGGCCGGATCGTTGAGATTGTCTTCGAGCACATAGATGCCGTCTTCCAGCGTATCCATGCCGTAATCCGAATAGCGGAAGGTCACCAATTCATCCGGGCTGACGCCTGCATCGATGATCTGCCAGTATTCATTATAGGTCATGGTCGAGATGCAATCGGCCTGACGCTGCAACAGCGGATCGACGTTGAAACCCGCCTGCAACAGCGTGACGCCACCCTCGGAGCCGTCGACGGGAATGCCCAGCTGGCTCATCCAGCCCATGAAGGGGTATTCATTGCCAAAGAACCAATGCGCCACCGTATGGCCCGCCAGATCGGCAGGCTCGGCAATGCCGCTGTCTTTCCAGCAGGTGAGCTGAAGACCCGAGCGCACGAAGGGCTGGGCGATATTAACCACCGGCAAGCCACGCTCGCGCGCCGCCAAGGCAGATGGCATCCAGTTCAGCATCGCATCGGCACCACCACCGGCCAAAACCTGTGGCGGGGCGATATCCGGCCCGCCGGGCAGGATGGTGACATCAAGGCCCTCTTCTTCGTAATAGCCGTTCTCCAGCGCCACATAGTAGCCCGCGAACTGCGATTGGGTAACCCACTGCAATTGCAGCGTCACCTCGTCTTGCGCTTGTGCCGCGCCCGCGGCCACTGTCAGGGCAAGTGTTGGGATCAGTAGCTTTTTCATTCTCTTCCCTCCAGGTTGGACCCATCGTGATGGGTGTGTCAGCCCCGTCTTTGCGCCGGGTGCCAAAATGTTGTTTTGCGCTCGATCAACGCCACAATTCCGTAAAACAGCGAACCGGCCAAGGCGGCCACGGCAATCTCGGCCCAGACCATATCCATGGCCAGACGCCCCATCTCGATCTTGATACGAAAACCCATCCCAACCGTGGGAGAGCCGAAAAATTCAGCGACAATCGCCCCGATCAGCGCAAGAGTCGTGCAGATCTTCAACCCGTTGAAAATGAACGGCAGGGCCGTGGGCAGGCGCAGCTTGATCAGGGTTTGGGGGTAGCTGGCCGCATAGGTGCGCATCAAATCGCGCTGCATGACCTCGGAGGCTTTCAGCCCTTGGACGCAATTGACCAGCATCGGGAAAAATACCATCGCGACCACGACCGCCGATTTCGACTGCCAGCCGAAACCGAACCACATCACGAAAATGGGGGCCGTGCCCACGATGGGCAGTGCAGCGATGAAATTGCCCACCGGCAAAAGACCGCGTTGCAAAAAGGTCGAACGGTCAACGGCAAGGGCGGTCAGAAAGGCCGCCCCGCAGCCCATCGCATAGCCCGCCAGCGCACCCTTGAGGATGGTTTGCTGGAAATCGGCCCAAAGCGTCGCGGTTTCCGTGATCATCCGCGCCCAGATCGCCGAGGGTGCGGGCAAGATGACAAAGGAAATATCGTATAGCTGAACCGCCATTTCCCAGAGCGCCAGAAGCGTCACGCCGAAGATCAGCGGCACAACCAGCCGCACGCCACGGCTGCGCGCGCGTTCAGACAAATATGCATTCAGCGCCCAAGCCCCGAACCAGACGCCCAAGATCAGCGCAAGGCGTGTGTCGTTGAGGGCCGCCCAAACAATCAGCGCCACGCCCAGCGCGGGCAAGCCCCAAGGCGCAAGACCAACCGCCCTCATGCCCTTGCCCCCATGCGCTTGAGAACCACGCGCTCCAGCGCGCCCAAGATCATCACCAAAGCCGCCGCACAGATCGCCGCCATGAACAGCGCCGACCAGATCTGGATCGTCTGGCCGTAATAGCTACCCGTCAAAAGCCGCGCGCCAAGGCCGAAACGCGCGCCGGTGGGCAGTTCGGCCACGATCGTGCCGACCAAAGCCGCGGCAATGGACACCTTGAGCGAGGTGAACAAGAACGGCACCGCAGCAGGCAGGCGCAGCTTCCAAAATGTCTGGCTGCGGCTCGCCGAATAGGTGCGCATCAGGTCAAGATCGCTTGCTTGCGGGCTGCGCAGACCTGCTACCATACCGACCACGACGGGGAAAAAGCTCAAATATGATGAGATCAGCGCCTTTGGCACCAAAAGCTTTGTGTCATCACTGATCCAACCCTGATCGACCGCAGCATTCAGCGCAGGCAGGTTCGAGACCACAACCACGATGATCGGCGCGATGGCAAGGATCGGGATGGTCTGGCTGGCAATGGCCCAAGGCATCACGCTCATATCCATCGCCCGGCTATGCACGATGCCCACGGCAAGCAGCACGCCCAGAAACCCGCCGATGGCAAAGCCGAGGATCGTGGGCCACAGCGTGTGATAGGCATGAAAGATCAGGTTGCGCGGATTGCCCTGCATCTGCCCGCGCCGTTCGCGCATGATCGGCTCGCCGATGGTAGTGTTCCAGATTTCGGCCGCGACCTGGTGGGGTGCGGGCAGAACCGGGCGCTCTTGCGTCATCGCGGCCGCGATGATCTCGATCGGGGTCATATCGATATTCTGGCGCTGCATCTGATCGAGCGTCCATGCGCGGTTCATCATCATGCTGGCCCCATACCAGATGGCGATGATCGCCATGAGCACGCTCAAGACTGGCAGCACCCCGCGCATCAAGCCGGTCAGCGCCCAAGACGCGCGCGCAGGCCCATCTGTGAGCGCAGCACTCATGCCAACCACCCTGACCGGCCGCGCGCAAGCCCGGCCATTCGATCATGCTGGGCCGCGCGCTCAATCCTCATAGGCATGACCTGCGCGCAGCCCCTCGCGGACGCGATGGGCGATGGCAAGGAATTCGGGCGTGTCGCGAATGTCGAGCGGGCGTGCGCGCGGCAGGTCGCTTTCGATGATATCGGTGATGCGGCCCGGTCGGGGGGACATGACCACGATCTTGGTGGACAGATAGACCGCCTCGGGGATCGAATGGGTGACGAAACCGATGGTTTTCCCCGTACGCGCCCAAAGCGTCAAAAGCTGTTCGTTCAGATGGTCGCGCACGATCTCATCCAGCGCGCCAAAGGGTTCATCCATCAGCAAAATATCGGCATCGAAAGCCAGCGCGCGGGCAATGGAGGCGCGTTGCTGCATGCCGCCTGACAACTGCCATGGGAATTTCTTTCCAAACCCCTCCAGATCGACCAAGGCCAGCACATCGCGCACGCGCCTGTCTTGCTCGGCGCGATCAAAGCCCATGATCTCCAAGGGCAGCTTGATGTTTTTCTCGATGCTGCGCCACGGGTACAGGCCAGCGGCTTGGAACACATAGCCATAGGCGCGCTGTATGCGCGCGGCGTCAGGGGTCATGCCATTGACGGTGATCGTGCCACCCGTGGGATGTTCGAGCGCCGCGATAACACGCAGCAACGTGGTCTTGCCGCAGCCCGAGGGGCCGATGAAGCTGACGAATTCGCCCTTGTCGATGGTCAGGTTCACATCGCGCAACGCATGGACCGGGCCATCATTGGTCGCGAAGGTCAGGTCGAGATTGCGGGCCGCGATCACCGGGCCGGGTGTGGCCGCATCCAATGCCGTGGCAGGCTGCACCATCACACCCCCGTCGCGGGAATACCCGTGCGTTCCACTGGGCGCGGTGCCGTCAATTCCTTCCAAGTCGACAGCGCGCGGTTGACCGTGCCATTGCCGGGGCGCTTGACGAATTGGCCATGCCCCTCTTGCGTACGGATCTCGCCATCATGCACCGCTACATGCCCGCGCGTCAGCGTAAAGCGCGGCAGGCCCTTGACCTTGTGGCCCTCAAAGACGTTGTAATCGATGGCCGATTGCTGCGTCTTGGCGGTGATCGTCTTTTCCTTGGTTGGATCCCAAACCACGATATCGGCATCCGCGCCGACGAGGATGGCGCCCTTTTTCGGATAGCAATTCAAGATCTTGGCGATATTGGTCGAGGTGATCGCCACGAATTCGTTGGGCGTGATGCGGCCCGTGGCGACCCCATGCGTCCACAGCATCGGCATGCGATCCTCAAGCCCCCCAGTGCCGTTGGGGATCTTGGAGAAAT
>JAQCLA010000091.1 GCA_027592105.1 Pseudomonadota bacterium
TTGCCATTGGAGCCTGCCCAGCGCGCGATGGCGCAAAGCCTGATCGCCGAGATGCATTCAGGCTTTGGCGCGCTGCGCAGTGCTTGCCCGATGAACCTACGCAATGCATGGGCGGGCTTCACCCCCTCCGCGGCGGTTTTGGCCGATCTTGCCCGGATCGAGGCGATTTGGAGTGCCGCCCGCGACCGTGCCGATGGACCATTCCTCTTTGGTGCCTATACGCTGGCCGATGTGTTCTATGCCCCCGTCGCCATGCGCATCGCGGGCTATGACCTGCCTGTGTCGGACCGCGCGCAAGCCTATGTCGCGGCGCATTTGAACCATCCGCCGCTGCGCCAATGGCGCGCCTTGGGCCTGACGGATGGGCCGGAGCAGGCGACCTATGAGATGGGCCTGCCGCGCCTGCCCTTTCCGATCACGCCACCGGAAATCTAACCCGTGGCATTTACCCTTGGTTAACGCTTGGCCGCTAAGTGTTAACCATGTTCGACACAGCCCGCGCCGAAAGCCTCGCCCGTATCAATACCGTCGCTTTCGAGGGGCTCGAGGCGCGCAGGGTCGAGGTGCAATGCGCCATCACCCCCGGTGTTCCCGCCTTTGCAGTGGTGGGCCTGCCTGACAAGGCGGTGTCCGAGGCGCGCGAGCGGGTGCGCACCGCGCTCTCGGCCATGGCGATCGCGCTGCCCTCCAAGCGCATCACCGTGAACCTCTCGCCCGCCGATCTGCCCAAGGAAGGATCGCATTTCGACCTGCCCATCGCGCTGGCGCTTTTGGCAGCGCTCGACATCATCCCACGTGAAAAGGTCGAAGAGGCGATGGCGCTTGGGGAACTGTCGCTGGACGGCAGCTTGGTTGCGGTCATCGGCGCGCTGCCCACGGCCCTTGCGGCAGGCGAGGATGGGCGCGTGCTTTACTGCCCCCAAGGCTGCGGGGCCGAGGCCGCTTGGGTCGGGGCCACGACCGTTTACGCCGCCCCCGATCTGGCGCGGCTCATCGCCCATCTGACCGAACGCGCCCCGATGGAGCCTGCCCGCCCCGGCGAGGTTGTCGCGACCGCCCATCTCAAATGCCTCTCTGAGGTGCGCGGCCAAGAACGTGCCAAGCGCGCGCTCGAGATTGCCGCCGCAGGTCGCCATCATTTGCTGATGGTTGGCGCGCCGGGGTCAGGAAAATCCATGCTCGCCGCGCGTCTGCCCGGTATCTTGCCCGCGCTTTCAGCCCCCGAGGCGCTGGAAACCTCGATGATCCATTCGCTGGCGGGGCTTTTGGATGATGGCGGTATCTCGCGCACGCGCCCCTTTCGCGCGCCGCATCATACGGCCTCGATGGCGGCGATCGTCGGCGGTGGGCGGGGTGCCAAGCCGGGTGAGATCAGCTTGGCCCATAATGGCGTGCTGTTTTTGGATGAATTTCCCGAATATCCCCGCGCGGTGCTCGAAACCTTGCGCCAACCCATCGAGACGGGCGATGTGGTGGTGGCGCGCGCCAATGCCCATGTCACCTATCCTTGCCGGTTCTTGCTGATTGCCGCCGCCAACCCCTGTCGCTGCGGCCAGCTTTACGATGCAGCGCAGGCTTGCGGGCGCGCGCCCTTGTGTGGGGCGGATTATATGGGGCGGATTTCCGGCCCCTTGATGGACCGCTTCGATCTGCGCCTCGAGGTGCCGCCGGTGGCCTATGCCGATCTCGACCTGCCCGCGACCGGCGAGAAAAGCGCGGTTGTCGCCAAGCGCGTCGCTGCTGCGCGCGCCGTGCAGGCGGCCCGCTTTTCCGCGCTCGGCGCGTCAGCGCGGGTGAACGCCGATGCCGAAGGCACGCTTTTGGACCAGATCGCCACCCCCGATACGGCGGGAAAGGCCCTGTTGCTGCAAGCGGCCGAGCGCTTCAAACTAACCGCGCGCGGCTATCACCGGATCTTGCGGCTCGCGCGCACAATCGCTGATCTGGAGGGCGATGAAAACATCGGCCAACCCCATATCGCCGAGGCTGTGGGCTATCGCCTGATGGGCGGGGCGAGCTAAGGCTTAGCCAAGCCGCGCCTCGATCGCCTCCCAAATGCGGGCGGCGACATTGACCCCATCGAAGCGTTCCAATTCCTGAATGCCAGTGGGCGAGGTCACGTTGATCTCGGTCAGGTAGCCGCCGATCACATCGATGCCGACAAACACCTGCCCCATCTCTTTCAAACGTGGCCCGATAACGGCACAAATCTCATGCTCGCGGGCGGTCAAGCCGATCTTTTCGGCGCGGCCACCGACATGCAGGTTCGAGCGCGTCTCACCCGCCGCAGGCACACGGTTGATCGCGCCCACGGGCTGTCCATCGACCAAGATGATCCGCTTATCGCCCTTGGCCACATCGGGCAGATATTTCTGCGCGATGAGCGGCTCGCGGTTCATGCCGGTGAACAGCTCATGCAGCGAATTGAGGTTGCGGTCGCTTTCGGGCAAGCGGAACACGCCCGCACCGCCATTGCCGTAAAGCGGCTTGAGGATGATATCGCCATGGCGATCCTTGAAGTCGCGCAAGACCGACAGATCGCGCGCGATGGTGGTGGGCGGCGTCAGATCGGGAAAGTCGAGTACCAACAGCTTTTCGGGATTGTTGCGCACCCAAAACGGGTCATTGACCACCAAGGTCTGGCCATTGAGCCGGTCAAGCAGATGGGTGGTGGTGATATAGCCCATGTCGAAGGGCGGATCTTGGCGCAGCCAGACCACATCGACATCGGCCAGATCCAGATCGATGATCGGCCCCAAATGCGCATGATCCCCCTGCACACGTTGCACGCGCAAGCTATGGGCGCGCGCCATGATGCGCCCTTCGCGATAGCTCAGGTGATCGGGGGTGTAGAAAAACAATTCATGCCCGCGCGCCTGCGCCTCTTCGGCCAAGCGAAAACTGCTATCGGCATCGATATTGACCGACCCGATCGGGTCCATCTGAAAAGCGACCTTCATGCTTCAAGCTCCCGGGCTTTGCGCGACGCCCTTGTTTGGCCCGTCGCGCGCCAAGGCGCAAGACCGGGCGGATCATCCCGCCTGAAGCGCGTTGGGGATCACATCGATGCGCCCCATCCCATCGACCAAGGCAACGTCGAAACGCATCGGTGTCAGCGACCCTGCCCCGAAAAACCCAAGCGCCGCTTCGGCGCTGGCCAAAAGCCGCCTGATCTGGTGGCGCGTCAAATGCGCCACCGCCTGTGCGAAACTGCGCGAGGATTTGACTTCGACGAACACAACCTCCCCCGCCTTCGACAGGACAAGATCGATTTCACCGCCAGCACCGCGCCAGCGGCGGCACAAAAGGCGATAGCCCTCTGCGCGGTAAGCGGCCAAAACCGCATCCTCTGCTGCCTTGCCCGCAAGATAGGATTTCAAGCCACTCATCCCGCATCCCCATCCTTGAGCGCCAATGCGCGCTGATACACATCACGCCGCGGCAGGCCCAATGCCTCGGCCACTTCATTCGCCGCTTCCTTCACCCGCAGCCGACCCAAGGCATCGCGCAAGGCCGCATCGATATCGGCGGCGTCGGCCACCACGGCCAAGGGCCGCCCGACAACCAAGGCGATTTCCCCCTTCACAGGGGCCTCCGCCAGCGCGTCGCGCAGGCCACCCAATGTGCCGCGCCGCACCTCTTCGAAGCGTTTGGTCAATTCACGGCAAAGGGCCGCTTCCCGCGCTTCTCCCCAGGCTTCGCATAATTCACCTAACAATCGGTGAATGCGTTTGGGGCTTTCATAAAGCACAAGTGTCGCAGGCACCGTGCCGATCTCGTCCAACCAGCGTGCACGGGCACCGGCCTGCGCCGGGGGAAAGCCTGCGAACATAAAGCGGTCCGATGGGAGGCCCGAGATGCTCAGCGCCATGATCGCAGCCGATGGTCCCGGTGCGGCGGTCACGGGCAAACCGGCGTCGATGGCGGACCGCGCCAATTGATAGCCCGGATCGGCAACCACCGGGGTGCCCGCCTCCGAGGCATAGGCGACGCTCTTGCCATCGGCCAGCGCGCGCAGGATGCGCGGGCGTACTTCCGCCCCGTTGTGGTCATGATAGGCCAAAAGCGGCCTGCCACCCAGCTTGATGCCGTGTATTTCCATCAGATGGCGCAGCGTGCGCGTATCTTCGGCGGCCAGAACATCGGCGCTGCTCAGAATATCAAGCGCGCGCAGCGTGATATCGCGGGCCGCCCCGATCGGGGTGGCGACGAGATAAAGCCCGGCGACCAAGGGCTTTTGCCGCGCGATCGCCGCATCGGCGGCCTTTTCGTCATCATGCATCGGTGAGGTCCCGCCCGTCGCGCCGCGCATCTTGCCGGCATCGTTTACTTGTCACCGCGAACGCCTTAGCCTAGGCCCGTAGGAATGGCAGCGTCCATCGGAGGTGAGTGTGCGATGATTTCCGCTTTGCGTCTTTTCCGCAAGCCCTTGCGGCTTGTCAGTCTGTTTGGAGCAATAGCTCTGCTTGCGGCCTGCCAAGGCACCGGTACGGGTGCCGGCCCGCGTGTGGGTGGCCAGACCGTTCAGGTGGCGATGCTCTTGCCCATGAGTTCGCAACAAGGCGGTGACGCGGTCATCGCACGCAGCCTCGAGAATGCCGCGCGCATGGCGGTGGCCGACCTGCAGGGTGTCACGATCGAAATCACCGTCTACGATACCGCCGGCCAAGCTGCGACCGCGGCCAATGTCGCGCGTGAAGCGGTGGCCGCTGGCGCCGATGTCATCGTCGGCCCCTTGCGCTCGGATGCCGCCGCCGCCGTCGGTGTGGCTGTCGCCAGTTCCAATATCGCGGTCTTGAGCTTCTCCAACAATACCGAGATCGCGGGCGGCAATGTCTTCGTCTTGGGTCATACCTTTGCCAATACCGCCGCGCGCGTCGTGTCTTATGCCGCCTCGCAAGGGCGCAACCGCATCGTGGTGGCTCATGCGCAGAACCTCGCCGGGGATGTGGCGCGCGACGCCGTCTTGCGGGCAGCGCAAGCCTCGAGCGCCAATGTCGTTTCGGTCGTGCCTTATGAGTTCTCGCAAACCGGTGTGATCGAGGCCGTGCCGCGGATCGTGACCGCGGTCAATGAAGGTGGCGCGAACGCGCTGATGATGACGGCCGACAGCGCGGGCGCCTTGCCCTTCTTGGCGCAGCTTTTGCCCGAGAACGGCCTCGATGTCGGTGCGGTACGGATGATGGGTCTGACGCGCTGGGATACGCCGCCGCAAACGCTGGAGTTGTCGGGGCTGCAAGGCGGCTGGTTCGCCGTGCCCGACCCGCAGGCCACGGCCGATTTCAACGCCCGTTACGCGGCCACCTATGCCGGCCCACCGCATATCCTTGGTGCCTTGGGTTATGACGCGATTCGTGCCGTGGGCGAGACCACGGCCGCCACAGGGCGGCTTGGTACCGGCGATCTCACGGCAAGCTCTGGTTTTCAGGGCGCGAACGGGGTATTCCGGCTGCGCAGCGATGGCACGAACGAACGCGCCATGGCGATCGCGCAAGTGACCCAAAATCAGGTGGCCATGATTGACCCCGCCCCAAGACGCCTTGGCGGTTTCGGTTTCTGACCGAAACCCGACCCTTCCCCCGACCGCATCCGAACCGGGCGAGTTGATCGCACCGGCCAAGGACATCTTGGATGAAGCCGCTTTATGCGCCGCGCTGGACGCCGCGACCGCCGGGCTGACGGATGCCGCAGCGCTCCGCGCGGCCGCCACCCAATGCCTTCAGGCAGCACAAGAAACAGGGCGCGCCGTCATTGCCGCCGGGATCGCAGCCCAGCCGATGACCGCGCGGCGCATCACGCGGGCCTATACCCATCTGACCGATGGCCTTGTGCGCGCGGTGTTGCATGTCGCACAGGCCCATATCGCTCCGGGTGGCGGGCCTACGCGTAACCAGATGGCCGTGATGGCGGTGGGCGGCTACGGGCGTGGCGAAATGGCCCCCCATTCCGATGTCGACCTGCTGTTCGTGACCACGCGTGAGATCACCCCGCAGATGGAAAAGGTGATCGAGTTTGCGCTCTACATGCTGTGGGATCTGCACCTGAAGGTCGGCCATGCCAGCCGGACGCTCAAGGAATGCCTGAAGCTCGGCAAGCAAGATGTCACGATCCGCACCAGCCTGTTGGAAATGCGCCAGATCACCGGCGATGCCGCCATCGCCCAAGAGCTGCAAAAAACCCTGCAAACCCAGCTATTTCGCGGCACAGTTGGCGAGTTCATCGAGGCCAAGCTCGAAGAGCGCGCCACGCGCCACCGCAAGCAAGGCGGCCAGCGCTACGTGGTCGAGCCGAATGTGAAGGAAGGCAAAGGTGGCTTGCGCGATCTCCAGACGCTTTACTGGATCGCCAAATACGAACATGGCGTTGCACGGGCGGGTGAGCTGGTGGCGCTGGGCGTGTTCTTGCCCGAGGAATTCGCGGCCTTCGACGCGGCCGAACGCTTTTTATGGGCGGTGCGCTGCCATCTGCACCTGATCGCGGGCCGCGCCCAAGATCAACTGACCTTCGACAATCAGGTGGCTGTGGCCGAACGGCTTGGCTACCGCGACCATTCGGGCCGCCGCGCGGTCGAGCATTTCATGCAAGACTACTTCCGCCACGCCACCCGCGTGGGCGAGTTGACCCGGATTTTCCTGACCGAATTGGAAGCGCGCCACATCAAGCAGGAACCGGGGCTTTTCGGGTTTTTCCGGGGCCGCCCGCAACGCAAGAAACTCAAGCCCGGCTATGTGGTGAAACAAAACCGCATCAGCGTCGCCAATGAGGCGAGCTTTTTCGCCGACAAACTCAACATGCTGCGCCTGTTTCAAGAGGCGCTGCGCACCGGTTACCTGCTGCATCCCGACGTGATGCGCGCGGTCTCTTCCAACCTCAAGCTGATCGATGAAGAGATGCGCCGCGATCCAGAGGCGGTGAGCATCTTCCTCGACCTCATGCTCAAGCACGGCAACCCCGAGCGCGCGCTGCGCCGCATGAACGAATTGGGGGTGCTGGCGGCCTTCTTGCCCGAGTTTGCGCCCATCGTCGCGATGATGCAGTTCAACATGTATCACAGCTACACAGTCGATGAGCATACGATCCAAGTCATCTCGACGCTCGCCCAGATCGAACGCGGCGAGTTGAAAGAGGAATTGCCCGTCGCCTCCGGGATCTTGAAAGAAACGATCAACCGCAAGGTGCTTTATCTGGCCTGCCTCCTGCATGACATCGGCAAGGGCCGGAAAGAGGATCACTCGATCCTTGGCGCGCGCATCGCACGAAATGTGGGACCGCGTCTTGGCCTGAAACAGGCCGAGGCCGAGACCGTGGAATGGCTGGTGCGCTATCACCTGCTGATGTCGGATATGGCGCAAAAGCGCGATATCGCCGACCCGCGCACCGTGCGCGATTTCGCCAAGGCGGTCAAAACCCGCGAGCGGCTTGACCTGCTGACGGTATTGACGGTCTGCGACATTCGCGGCGTTGGTCCGCATACATGGAACAACTGGAAAGCCACGCTGTTGCGCGGGCTGCACCGCGCCACGGCCATGGCGCTTGATACAGGGCTGGAAGATCTCAACCGCGACAAGCTGGAAGGCGAGGCCAAGCGCGCCTTGCGCGACGCGCTCGCGGGCTGGTCCAAACCCGATCTCAAGGCCGAAATGGATCGCCACTACGGCCCCTATTGGCAGGGCCTCGATCTAGCCACGCAAGTGACCTTTGCCGAAATGCTGCGCGGCATCGGTGATGATGAAATCCGCATCGACACCCGCGAAGACCTCGACCGGGATGCCACGCGCGTCTGTTTTGCGCTCAATGATCACCCCGGCATCTTCAGCCGCTTGGCGGGTGCCTTGTCGCTTGTGGGCGCCAATGTGGTGGACGCGCGCACCTATACCTCCAAGGATGGCTATGCCACGGCCGTCTTCTGGGTGCAGGATGCCGAAGGCAACCCCTACGAGGCGCGCCGCCTGCCGCGCCTGCGCGACATGATCGACAAGACCCTCAAGGGCGAGGTCGTGGCCTCGCGCGCATTGGAAAGCCGGGAAAAGATCAAAAAGCGCGAACGCCCCTTCAAGGTGGCGACCAATATCACCTTCGATAATGACGGCTCGGAAATCTACACCATCATCGAGGTCGATACCCGCGACCGCCCCGGCCTGCTTTACGATCTGACCAAGACGCTGGCCGCCTCGAACATCTATATCTCCTCGGCGGTGATCGCGACCTATGGCGCACAGGTGGTCGATACCTTCTACGTCAAGGATATGTTCGGCCTGAAACTCCACGCCAAATCCCGCCAAGAGGCGCTCGAGCGCAAGCTGCGCGACGCAATCGCGCGCGTGGCCGAGCGGGCGGGTGCCTGAGATGGCCGCGGTCGCACGCCCCATCCGCCTGATCGCGGGTTTTATCACCGTCGGTTTCTGGACGCTGGCCAGCCGCATCTTGGGCTTCGTGCGCGACATCCTGATTGCGGCCTATATGGGCACCGGGCCAGTGGCCGAGGCGTTTTTCATCGCCTTTTCCCTGCCCAACATGTTCCGCCGCTTTTTCGCCGAAGGGGCGTTCAACACCGCCTTCGTGCCGATGTTTTCCAAGAAGCTGGAAGCAGGCGAGAACCCGCTTGGCTTTGCACGCGACGCGATTTCAGGTCTGGCCAGTGTGCTGATCGTGCTGACCTTGGTGGCGCAACTTGTGATGCCCTGGCTGGTTTTGGCCGTGGCAGGTGGCTTTGCGGGCGATGTGCGCTTGGAACTGGCTGTCGATATGGGGCGGGTGGCCTTTTGCTACATCTTGTTCATCTCGCTTGCGGCGCTGGCCTCGGGCCTGTTGAACGCGACGGGGCGTTTCGCGGCGGCGGCGGCGGCTCCGATCTTGCTCAACCTGATCTTGATCGCCGCGCTGATCTTGGCTGAAAGCGGCGCTGTTTCAGGCGTCACCTTTGGCGTCGAGACACCGACCACCGCATCGTTGACGGGGCTGCATCACGGCACGCTTCTGGTTTGGGGAACCGTGCTGGCGGGCATCGCACAATTGGCCCTTGTCTGGGTCGTGGCCGCGCGCCTTGGCT
>JAQCLA010000092.1 GCA_027592105.1 Pseudomonadota bacterium
GAACACCTTTATCGGCCTGTTCAAGGATACCACGCTGGTGGTCTTTGTCGGCCTGCGCGATCCGCTTGGCCTGACCAACGCGATCCGCGCCACCTCCGAATGGAACGGCATCTATTGGGAGCTCTACATTTTCGTGGCGCTCCTGTTCTTTACCTTCTGCTTCTTCATGTCCCGTTATTCCATGTATTTGGAGCACAAGCTTCAGACCGACCGCCAATAAGGAGACCACAAGATGAGTGAGGCACAAACTGCCTTGTCAGAGCGTCAGATCGACCGCTCGCAGATGACGGTCTCCGACGAGATCGCGATCGAAATCTCGGGTATGAACAAGTGGTTCGGCACCTTCCATGTGCTGCGCGACATCAACCTGATCGTGAACCGTGGCGAGCGGATCGTGGTCTGTGGCCCCTCTGGCTCGGGGAAATCTACGCTCATCCGCTGTATCAACGCGCTGGAAGAGCATCAAAAGGGTCAGATCACCGTCGATGGCACGACGCTATCCACTGACCTCAAGAATATCGACAAGGTGCGCTCGGAAGTGGGGATGGTGTTTCAGCACTTCAACCTCTTTCCGCATCTGACCATCCTCGAGAATTGCACGCTGGCCCCCATCTGGGTGCGCAAAGTGCCCAAGCGCGAGGCCGAGGAAACGGCGATGTATTTCCTTGAAAAGGTGAAGATCCCCGAACAGGCGTTGAAGTATCCCGGACAGTTGTCCGGCGGTCAGCAACAGCGCGTGGCGATTGCGCGCTCTTTGTGCATGAAGCCGC
This sequence comes from Pseudomonadota bacterium, assembly GCA_027592105.1. Classification (GTDB taxonomy): domain Bacteria; phylum Pseudomonadota; class Alphaproteobacteria; order Rhodobacterales; family Rhodobacteraceae; genus Roseicyclus. The sequence continues at coordinate 771 of JAQCLA010000092.1, forward strand.
GGATCATGCTCTTTGACGAACCCACCTCGGCGCTTGACCCCGAGATGATCAAGGAAGTGCTCGACACCATGATCGCGCTTGCCGAAGAGGGCATGACGATGATCTGCGTGACCCATGAGATGGGCTTTGCCCAAGCCGTGGCCAACCGCGTGATCTTCATGGATCAGGGCCAGATCATCGAGCAAAACGAGCCCAAGGCGTTTTTCAACAACCCACAAAACGACCGCACCAAGCTGTTCCTGAGCCAGATCTTGGGTCACTGAGGGGGGCGTTTTCCGACACGAAAAACGCATGGGAAAACTGCGGTTTTCCCAATCGCGCAACGGCTGTGTCATGGCGCTCACAAATCGCGTGGCACGATGAAATCGACCGCGCTGCCCGATCCCCATGCCACCTCGGCCCATGCGCGGGCCGCGAAGCTTACCACCAGCGTGGCGCAGGTCGGATAATCGGCAAAGCGGGAATGATCCGGGCGCGCGCCAAGGATTTGCTGCGCAAAATCACCAATGCCGGGATTATGCCCGATCATCATGACTGATTGCGCACCTATTGCGGATTTGCGCAGCGCGGTCAGCATCTGCTCTGCCGGGGCCAGATAAAGCGTGGGCAGGGTGATCATTCCGACATCCACGCCGAAAGCGGGTGACAGCCGCGCCCAAGTCTCTTGCGCGCGCACAGCCGATGAAATCAGTGCCAGGTTGGGGCAATGCCCTTGGGCCTTGAGCCAAGCCCCGACACGCGGCGCATCGCGCTGTCCCCTTGGGTTCAACGGCCGGTCATGATCGCTGAGCGCGGGATCATCCCAATCCGATTTCGCATGCCGTGTGAGGATCAACTGTAAGCTCATGGATGGAAATTCCGCATGTGAAAGGCCGATTGGGTGGCAGTACGACCCGATGTTTCGCTGATCGGGCAAGCGCGCCGCGCGCGACAGCCCATGTCCATACAGTCGCCGCCGGCGGGTGTTGCCAGATGGCCATGGCAAGCCGCCACATCATAACCGGCATGGCCGAATGCGCCGACAGGGCAAGCGCTTTCACAGGGGCGGTGGCAGCGCGTGCAGGGGCTTTGCTGTGGCGGTGGCGGGAGGGCGATCACCTCGCGCAGGGCCAGCGCCCCGCGATAAGACACCATCAGCCCCGCTTGATCATGCACCAACAGGCCCACGGGGCTCGACCATGCGCGCCCGGTGGCCAAGGCCCAAGCGATAAAGGGGTGATGTGGCGGCCCACCAAAAGGAAACAGCGCCTTGCCCCCCAGATCGCAGGCGATGCGCCCGATGACCCGGCGTGACCAGCGGTCCAGCGGATTGGGCTGCCCGTCTTGGAATTCCGGCTGCGCCGTCACATGCGCCCAAAATCCCGGCGCGCGCGGGCCGAGCATCAGTAAGGTATCAAACCCTGCCGGTGTGCCGTCCTTGGGGCCGGGGTGAAAGCCGCCGAAAATGCTCAGCCATTGGGGGGCGAGACGGGCTTCGATCTCCTCAAGGGTCATTGCACGCCCGTCCTCTTCCCATGTGTACGCAATATGTACAGAAGGTGTACGCCCTGTGACGGGCCATCAGGCCCGGATCATCGACCCGGCACCATGTTCGGTGAACAGCTCCAGCAGCACGGCGTTGGGCACGCGACCATCCACGATGGTGCAGGCGCGCACGCCGCCGCGCACGGCCTGAAGGGCCGTTTCGGTCTTGGGGATCATGCCGCCCGAGATGACGCCGCTTGCGGTCATTTCCTCGACCTCGGCGGCTTTCAACTCGGTCACCAATTCACCGGCGGCATTCTTCACGCCCGCGACATTTGTCAGCAATAACAGGCGGTCAGCCTTGAGCGCTGCGGCGATCGCACCGGCGGCGGTGTCGCCGTTGACATTGAAGGTCTCGCCATTGCGGCCCATGCCCAAGGGCGCGATCACGGGGATCATGTCATCGCCGAACAGGTTTTTGAGCACCTCGGTGTTCACCTCGACCGGCTCGCCCACGAAGCCGAACTTGGGATCGGCCGGCTCGCAGATCATCAATTCGGCATCCTTGCCCGACAGGCCCACGGCGCGCCCACCTTGAGCATTGATCGCCTGCACGATCCGCTTGTTCACAAGCCCCGACAAGACCATCTCGACCACCTCGACTGTGGCCGCATCCGTGACGCGCTTGCCGTCGATGAACTCGGATTTTATGCCAAGCTTATCAAGCAGTTCATTGATCATAGGCCCGCCGCCATGCACCACGACTGGGTTCACGCCAACCTGTCTGAGCAACACGATATCGCGCGCGAAACTTGTCATCGTCTCGTCATCGCCCATCGCATTGCCGCCGAATTTCACGACGATGATGGCGTTTTTGAACCGCTGCAAATAGGGGAGCGCCTCGCTCAGCGTGCGGGCAACGGCAAGGTGGTCACGGGTCATATCTCGTTGTTTCATCTCGGGGCCTATGGCTGACATGTGCGATCCATAGGCGAGCGCGGGCTGCGTGTGAAGCATCGCATTGGCGTATTTCAAGAAAGATGACCGTGCGCGCCTTAGGTGATCGACGCGATCGTGGCACGCAAGGTAGGGATGCCTTCGCCGATCTCGGACGAGGTCAGGATGATCTCGGGATAGGCGGCGGGGTGCTTGGCCAAGGCCGCACGGGTGCGTGCAAGTGCCTCGTCGCGCTCTTTTGGGCGGACCTTGTCGGCCTTGGTCATCACGACCTGAAACGGCACCGCCGCGCTGTCGAGCAGTGTCATGATCTCTTCATCGACCTGTTTGGCCCCGTGCCGCGTGTCGATCAGAACAAAGGCCCGGCGCAGCGTGGCGCGGCCCGAGAGATAGGCCTTGAGCAGCTTTTGCCATTTTTGTACCACGGCAACGGGTGCCTCGGCATAGCCATAGCCGGGCAGATCCACGAGGTAGTAGCGCTCGGTCAGGGTGAAAAAATTGATCTCTTGCGTACGGCCCGGCGTGTTCGAGGCTCGCGCCAGCGCCTTGCGGCCCGTCAAGGCATTGATCAGGGTCGATTTCCCGACATTAGACCGGCCCGCGAAACAAACCTCGATCCGGTCGGCGGGGGGCAGGCCATCCATCGCAACCACGCCTTTGAGAAAATCCGCACCGCCTGCAAAGAGCTTGCGGCCCACCTCGGTGGTGATCGCATCGGGTTCAGGGGCGAGCGGAAAGGGTAGGGTGGTCATGCGCGTATTACCTCATCGCCGATGGCCACGCGACCTGCGCGCCGGACCATGGCATAAATGCCGAAGTCGGTATGACCCCAACCATCCTCAAGTGCGGCCAGGGTCGCGGCGTCGCGCTGGCCTGTTTCTGGGTTCGCCTCGGTCGCGCGGCAACGGGTGATGGGTTCGATCACCTCGAGCTCGGCCTCGCCGATGCGGAGCCGCTTGCCTAAGAGATCGAATTCTTCCCAAGGCGCCAACCCGTCGAGCCACAGATTGCCGCGAAAGCGGCGCGGGTCGAGTGTTTGGCCCAGCTTGTTCGAGAGCGCGCGCAATGATGCGCGGTTCAAGACCGCGACAGACGCATAGGGCGCATCTGACATGCCGATGGCCGGCGCCTTGACCAAGGCGGCAGGTGCGCGGCGATCTGTTGGATAGATCGGTCTCAGCCATGCGATCAGGGCAGGGCCTGCATCTGGCGTGCCGGGTGTGATGGTCAGATCGGGCCTTTCGGGGTGCGAAAGGTGGATGTCCTCGCCCATCACCCGTGCTGTCACGGCCATCAGCGCGGGCGCCTTTGCCCCGCGGATGAAGTTGCGGCAAGCGCGCCAGCCATCTGCCGCCTCGCCGCCCTCTTCCAGCACGGCCCATGCCCGATCAAGCGGCAAGGGCCGGTCGGCATGCAGGCCCACATGCGCAAGCGCTTCGGCGCCCACGCCCTTGATTGGATGGCGCCAAATCTGGGCCAGCTGCCCGATCATTTGTCCGCGGGCTTTTTCCGCTGAAAGCTGCCGCGGATATTGCCGAAGAGGTCGGGCGTATAGCCGTGCCGCTTCATGATGATGTACTGCTGCACGAAGGTGATCGTGTTGTTGGCGATCCAGTAGACCAAGAGGCCGCTGGCAAAGCCGCCAAGCATGAACATGAACACCCAAGGCAACCATGCAAAGATCGCGGCCTGTGTCGGGTCGGTCGGCTGCGGGTTGAGCTTTTGCTGCAACCACATCGAGATGCCGAGCAAGATCGGCAGCACGCCGATGAAGATCAGCGCGAGGATGCTGGTGGGTTCGGGCGCATCCCAAGGCAGCAGGCCAAACAGGTTGAAGGTCGATGAGCTGTCAGGCATCGACAGGTCGTTGAGCCAGCCGAAGAACGGCGCATGGCGCAATTCCAGCGTGACGAAGATCACCTTGTAGAGCGAGAAAAAGATCGGGATCTGCAGCAGGATCGGCAAACAACCTGCGGCCGGGTTCACCTTTTCGCGCTTATAAAGCTCCATCATCTCTTGCTGCATCTTTTGGCGGTCGTCGCCCACACGCTCCTTGAGCTTTTCCATCTGCGGCTGCAGTTCGCGCATCTTGGCCATGGAGGCGTAGGATTTATAGGCCAGCGGGAAGAGCACGGCCTTGATGATCACGGTCAGCGCGATGATCGCCAGACCCATGTTGCCGATCATCACGTTGAGATTGTGCAGCAGCCAAAAGATCGGCTTGGTCAGGAAATAGAACCAACCCCAATCGATCGAATCGAGGAAGCGTTCGATGCCGCCTACGTTTTGATAGTTGCGGATGGTTTCCCATTCCTTGGCACCGGCGAAAAGCAAGGTGGTGACCTCGGCGCTTTGGCCGGCCTCGACCGTCATCGCAGGCAGGCGCGCCTCGGTCTGGTAGATATCGGCATTGGCGACATATTTCGTCACGCTGCTGAAAGGCTGGTCTGCGCCGGGGATCAGCGTGGTCATCCAGTATTTGTCGGTGAAGCCAATCCAGCCATCGGCGGCCACTTCGACCACCTCGGCGGCGGCACCTTCGCGCGCGACAACGTCGAGATCGGGGATGTCGTCAAAGGCCAATTCATCAAGCTGCCCATCGACCTTGCGCACCACACCTTCGTGAAGGATGAAGAAATTCTGCAGGTCGTCAGGCAGGCCATGGCGCGCGACAATGCCATAAGGGGCAAGGCGCACAGCGGCGGCGCCCGTGTTCTCGACCGATTGGGTGACGCTGAACATGAAATTGGCGTCAATGCTGACAACACGGCGGAAAATCAGGCCCTTGCCGTTCTCCCAGACAAGCGTGACGGGGCTTTCAGGGGTGAGCGTTTCGCCTTGTTCCACGCGCCATTCGGTATTGGCACCGGGCACATCCTCGAATCCGAGATCGCCGCCGGGCGCCCAGCCATAAAGCGCGTAATAGGGGTCTGCGCTGCCGACTGGTGCAAGCAAGCGGACGATCGGGCTCCCTTCGTCCAAGGTCTCGAAATAGCCGCGCAATGACAGATCATCGATCCGCCCGCCGATCAGCGAGATGCTGCCCTCCAGTTCGGGGGTGTCGATCGGCAGACGTGGTGCGGCCGGCACGGTCGTGGCGGCGGTTGCATCCGCCGGTGCTGCGCTGCCGTCGCCTGCGGCCGGGGGCAACAAGGCGATATCGGTGCCTGTTGCGCCATCTTGGCTTTGCACCGTCGCAGGCGCGTTGGGGTCGATCTCGGGCGTGGGCGGCGGGAATAGGACGAACCAGACGAGGATGACCAAAAAGCTTAGGCCCGTGGCCAGGATCAGGTTTTTGTTCTGATCGTCCATAACGCAATTTTCCCGCAATTGATGCTCTGGCGGGTTCAACAGATCGGGGCACGAAAGGTCAAGGGGCCTTTTCCGCGCGGTGCGGCCGCAAAGCCGGGCATTTCCCTTTTTCTGGCGGTTTTCGTCCTATCCGGCCCGCCGGTTTTGAACGGTGCTCTGGGCGATACAGGCGTTGTGGCGCGTCGCCCAATCATGGGTCGCGGCATAGGGCATCGCCTCGGCGATATGAAAGCCTTGCATGTGGTCACAGGCGAGTTTGTTGAGGATATCATGTATCTGGGTGCTTTCGACGCCTTTGGCCAAGGTCTCGATGCCGAGATGGCGTCCCATCGCCAAGATCGCGGCGAGTGCGGCGTGTTGCGCGGGATCGTCGGCCAGACCGACAAGATAGGATCTGTCGATCTTGATGCGTGAGACGCCGAAACGGCGGATCGAAGCGATCGAGGCTTGCCCAACGCCGAAATCATCCAGATCGATGTTGACCCCATGACAGCGCAGGGCCGCGATATTTTCGATGATCGCACCTTCTTGGGCAGAGGCGGCGACGCTTTCGTGGATTTCGACGGTCAATCGTCCGGGACGCAGGTCAAAGCGGTCGAGTTCCCATTTGATATGATCGGCCAAGCTGGGGTCGCGCAATTCATCGGCTGAGAAATTCACCGAGACCGAGGGCACACGCAGGCCCGCTTGGTCCCAGCCTTGCGCGGCGGTCAAGGCATGCCGCAGGATCTGGCGACCAAAACGACCCATCAGACCCGCCTCGGCGATCGCGGGTAGGAATTGCGCGGGCAGCAAAGTGCCGCGTTTGGGATGTTGCCAGCGCGCCAAGGCCTCGAACCCGACGATCACGCCGCTTTGGGTTGCGATCTGGGGCTGAAACCAGGGCTGAAATTCATCGGCGATCAATGCCGCGTCCACCTCATGCGATAGGGTGCTGGGGGTGGCGGGTGCGGCCAGCGCGGGGTCATAGGCGCGCTGGGCGTCGGGGCCATTGTGCCGGGCGGCATCAAGCGCCGCCGCGGCGGCCCGCAACGTCGGTTCGGGCAGGCCGCCACCATCATGGCGCAGGCTTGCATGGCCCACCGAAGCGGTCAGTCGCAACTGCATGGTGCCAAAGGAAATAGGCTTGGCCACGGTCGCACGCAGCCGGTCGCAAATCTGTATCCTTATGCCCAAAGGCGCGCGACGCACTGGGTGCAGCGCGACACCAAAGCGTCCGTCACCCAAATGCACGAGCATGTCATCATGGCGGAGCGCGGCGATCAGCCGGTCACGGATCGTTGCGAGAATATCGCCGGCAGCTGCATGTCCCCAACGCTCGGCGATCTGATCCCAATCATCGAGGTCAATCAGAATACACGCACTCTCGTCATGTGCGCGCCGCGCGACCCGCGCCAGCATCGCCGCCAGTGCCGCGCGACCGGCGCGGCCATCATCATGGGCGGGGAAAAGCGTCGCCGCGCCCTGCGCCGCCACAGGTGTGGCTGTGTGGCCAAGCAAGATGCGCAGCGCCAGCAAGCCGGGCAACACAAAGACCATCGCCGTGACAAGGTCATCCACGCCCAACCAAATCGCGACAAGGGCCAAGATCGCAAAAAGCGCGATGGTTTCAAGCCGGTCCAAGGCCCGGTTCAGCGTGGCGACCAACCGCGCCAGCATGATGCTGCCCAAATGTGACATCGGCTTGCGCACCCTGTTGATTTGCACAATCGCCCCCGTGATACCGGTTGCCATGCAAGCCTGAGGGTCAAACCCTGCTGCGGTCTTAATGCCGCGCGCCTCAATCCTGAGAATTTTTCCGATCTTGCCGGCTGAGCCCCGCGAAATCGAACAGCTCGGGGTCGAGCAGATGCGAGGGGCGCGCATTCATCAGCGCTGAGAACATCTTGCCCTTTCGTCCCGGTGCCTTGGTTTCCCACTCATCCAGCATCCGCGCGATGGCTTGGCGTTGCAGGCCGTCTTGGCTTCCGCAGAGGTCGCATGGGATGATCGGGTAGTTCATGGCGCGGGCAAAGGTCTCGCAATCGGCCTCGGCCACATGGGCGAGGGGGCGATAGACGAACAAATCGCCTTCGTCGTTCAAGAGCTTGGGCGGCATGGTCGCAAGCTTACCGCCGTGAAACAGGTTGAGGAAAAACGTCGCCAGAATGTCGTCGCGGTGATGGCCCAGCACCACGGCGCTACAGCCCTCCTCGCGCGCGACACGGTAAAGATTGCCGCGGCGCAGGCGCGAGCAGAGTGCGCAATAGGTCCGGCCCTGCGGCACCTTATCGACGACGATGGAATAGGTGTCGGCATATTCGATGCGGTGGACCACACCCATGCGGGTCAGAAATTCGGGCAGAACCGTGGCCGGAAAGCCGGGCTGACCTTGATCGAGGTTGCAGGCCAAAAGATCGACGGGCAAAAGCCCGCGCCATTGCAATTCGGTGAGCGCGGCGAGCAGCG
>JAQCLA010000093.1 GCA_027592105.1 Pseudomonadota bacterium
AGCAGACGTCAGATCGTAGCTTACGTCACTGTCCGATTTTCGGGGAGCAGCTCACCTTCCAGAAAGCCGCCGTTGTCGGACGACATCTCAGTTCCGGCAAACATCACTCGGCGTGTTGGTGGAAGGGCAATATAGTTCGGATGCTCCGAGGGTGGGGTCATCGGCTATGGATTGGTGCTACCGGCACCGGGTGGCTGCATCGTCGCGCCGCGGTCTGCGGGCCTGTCCGATATCATCGCCGCCTGCGAGATGGCGCAAGACGGCGCGCAAGACCTACCCAGCCTGCTTTCCACTTAAGGTCGCGCCACCGATCTTGGTGTGCGTCTTAGGCGGGATCGGCTGCGCGCGGTGACGTATCGGCCTTGCTGCCCCACCAGTTGAGCGCCAGCAATCCAAGGATCAAGGCAACACCCGCCACCTCGACCGTCAGGCTGGGCCAAAAGATCGCCACCACGCCGGGCACCATCAGGGCGCGGCTCCACAGCGGCATAGTGCGCCACAAGAACCCCTCCAGGGCGGCGGCAAAGCCAACCAGCGCGATGATGGCAATCAGCCCGCTCCAGATCACCAAGGGCAGGGGGCCGCCAAGGATGATCTCTTCATTGAAGACCATGAACAGCGGGATCAGATACAGGCCCTTGGCGTATTTCCAAGCTTGGACACTGGTCTCCATCGGTTTCGATCCGGCGATGGCCGCGCCTGCAAAGCCTGCCAGCGCAACGGGTGGGGTGACGTTGCTGTCTTGAGAATACCAAAACACCACCAGATGCGCGATCAACAGCGGGATGCCGAATTCCTGTGTCAGCGCCGGGCCGACAAGGATGATGAGCACGATATAGGCCGCCGTCACCGGCAGGCCCATGCCAAGGATCAGGCTGGCCAGCAGCACCAACAACAGTGCCAAGACGATATTGCCGCCCGAAAACGCGATCATCATGGCCGAGAATTTCAGCCCCAACCCGGTCAGGCCCACGACACCCACGATAATGCCTGCAACCGCGCAGGCCATGGACACGGCCACCGCGTTGCGCGCGCCCAGCTCCAATGCTTGCAAGGTCAGGGCGGCGCCGCGCTGGCAAAGGGCCACAAAGCCACCGGCTGTGGGGCCATTGGCGAAAAACACCCATAGCGCCCGCGCGCTGGCGGCTGCGATGATGGCGATGATGGCGTAAAAGCCCACGCGCATCGGCGAATAGCCCGCAACTAATAGCCAGACCAAGGCCACAAGCGGCAAAAGGAAATGCCACCCCCCGGCAAGCACGGCGCGCACGCTTGGCAATTCTTCGCTCGAAAGGCCGGTCATGCCCTGTTTGACGGCGGCGATATGCACCAACAGATAAACCGCCCCGAAATAAAGGATCGCCGGAAAGATCGAGACCAGCACGATGTCGACATAAGGCACGCGTGTGAATTCGCTCATCAAGAAGGCGCCCGCACCCATCAAGGGCGGCATGATCTGCCCGCCCGTGGAGGCCGCCGCCTCGATCCCACCGGCTTGTGCAGGGCGGTAGCCCAGCTTTTTCATCAGCGGGATGGTGAAAGCGCCCGTGGTCACCACATTGGCGATGGCCGAGCCCGAGATGGAGCCCATGCCCGCGCTGGCGATCACCGCGGCCTTGGCCGGGCCACCGCGCTGTTTGCCGGTGGCGGCATAGGCGAGATCGATGAAGAATTTGCCCGCCCCCGTCACCTCGAGAAAGGCACCGAAGAGGACGAAGATGAAAACGAAGGTCGCAGCGACGCCAAGTGGGATGCCGAAAATCCCTTCGGCACCAAGTGTCATCTGGCTGGCAACACGTTCCAGCGAATAGCCGCGGTGGTTCATGATGCCGGGCATCCAATCGGCGAGAAAGGGTAACTCACCCCGGCTGCCGGCAAAGGCATAGGCGATGAAAACCGCACCGATGATCGTCATGCCAAGGCCCACGGCCCGGCGCGCGCCCTCAAGCACCACGAAGATCGTCAGGATGCCGACCCAAACGTCGATGCTGCGCGGAAAGATCTGGTTAGCGATCGTGTCGATATTGATGGGCAGCCATGCGCCGACCAAGATACTTGCGGCGATCAGCGTGCCGTCGATGGCCCAGCCCAAAGGTCCGCGTGCCTGACCCCGGCCCCAGACCGGGTAGATCAGGAAGCACAGCACCAAGATAAAGCCCAGATGGATCGGGCGTTGAAAGAACAGCCCCAAAGGCTGCACACCGGCGGCATAAAGATGGAACAGCGACAAGACGATGCCCACCACCGCGATGACCCGCAGCACGATCCAAGGTTCTTGCGCGCGCGGAGCGGTGATCTGGGTGTCGCTGTCCATCAATTCATACCTTCTATCAATGCAATCGTGACCCGCGCACGCGGCGCGATGGCCGAAAGCGATACGGTCGTCTCGCCAACCTGCAAACGATGATCGACGATGCCGCGACCGGGGCGCAGGATATACGTGTTACCCGCAACCGCCTCGTCGATGTCCAAGATCCAGTATCCGCCTTGCCCATCCGACACCTGCCGTCCACGGCCGGGGATGTGATCGAGCCCTGCCGCGAAATCGGGCAGATGCGCGCGCACCAAGACCATTTGGCCGGCGCGGTTCTCGTAGCAATCGGAGACTTCGAAGCCCTTTACGGAATGGTGCCACAAAACGCACCAACCCGCGCCCTCGGGCACGGGCAAGCGCGCGATTTCCGAACCATCCTCAAGCGTGGCGACAAGATCGCCCGCGGCTGCGGAAAAGGTGGCGGTCAGAAGGAGGAGGGCGCAAAGCCCCCCTCCGAACCGTTTGCTCACGGGCGCAGCGCGTCCGGGATCGCGGCACCGATTTCCTCGAGGTAACGGATTGCACCGGGGTGCAGCGGGATCGGCGTTGCGGCCAGTGTGAACTCGACCGTGGTCTGGTTCGCTGCGGGATGCACGGCGCGCAGGTCTTCTATATTCTCGAACATCGCGCTTGTGATCGCATAGGCCAGATCATCCGACATCTCGGACGACACGACCAGCACGTTGGGAACACCCAAGACGTTGGTGGCGCCAACGCCATCATAGATACCCGCATCCAGCGTGGTCTGGGCAAAGATCGGATCTGCGGCGCGGGCTGCTGCGATTTCGGCATCCGACAGTTCGATCATGACGATCGAATTGGTGGTTGCGAGGTTCAAGATCGACGAGGTCGGCGCGCCGACCGACCAGAAGCCTGCATCGATATCGCCATTTGCCAGCGCATCGGCGGTTTCGTTGAAGTTCAGGCGCTGCTCTTCGATATCGTCGTAGGTCATGCCATTGGCGTTCAGGATCGCGGCCGCGTTGACCTCGGTTCCCGAACCCGGTGCGCCGACCGACACGCGCTTGCCGCGCAGATCCTCGAGCGTGGTGATGCCCGAGCCTTCAAGGGCCACGATCTGGATCATGTTGGCGTAAAGCGAGGCGAGGCCGCGCACCATCGGAAGCGCGTTACCTTCAAAACGGCCAGTGCCGGTGTAGCCCTGCTGTACCGTATCGGCCAAGGCGATGGCCAGATCTGCATCGCCGGTAGCCACGAGGCCCATATTCTCGACCGATGCGCCGGTGACTTCGGCGGTCGCCGAATAGCCATCGATCTTGCCATTGATGATCTCGGCCAAGCCGCCGCCCATCGGGAAATAAACGCCGCCCGTACCGCCGGTCGCGATCGAGAGCTGCTCTTGCGCGAAGACAGGCGTCGCGACAACGAGAAGGGTGCTAGCCGCAAGGGCTTTGAACAGTTTCATGATAACCTCCCAAGGTTTTGTTGTGGGTCGCATTTAGACCATTCATGCCCCTCTTCCAACACGATATTCACCCGGACCGTCGCTTTCGGCGGATCGTCGGTGCGGCAGTGATCCCGCTTATGGCGACACGATACGCGCAAGCACACGCTATGGCTGCGCGCCACAGCCGAGGTGTTTTCGGCGCGATTTGCACAGTGTAAACTTGAAATAAAATTTTTACTGTAAATCTTGATTGACACTTTTTTCGGTGTACACTGGGATACCAAGGAGAGGCGCAAGCGGGCGTGAAGGCAATTTCCTCACCCCTGCAGCGATACGAGAAGAACGACCGCAATGAAGAAAACGACCGATTTCCTTTCGCTTGTGGCCACGGGTCAGGGGCCCCAAAGCGGCGCGTTGGATGATCTTGCCAAGCGGGCCTTGGCGCGCTTGTGCCAAGACAGCAAGCGCGGCGCACCCTCGGGCGATGCCGTGAGCGTTCTTGGCGATCCTTGTGCTGCAGCCATGGCGTTTGCCCTGTGCGACCCTGACGATGCAGCCGCGCAATTCTTGGTCGATGACCTGCTCGACGCCGGGATCTCGGTCGAGGATTTGTGCCATGATCACCTTGCGCCTGCCGCCCGGCGGCTTGGCACGATGTGGGACCGTGACCGCATCCCCTTTACCGACGTCGCGCTTGCGACTGCGCGCATTCAATCGATTTTGCGCCGCCTGCCTGCCAACCGGTCCAGCTTGCGCAACGGGCGTGGGCTTGGCGCGATCTTCGCCGCCGTTCCGGGCGAGATGCACACGCTTGGCGTGATGATGGCGGCGGATCTGTTTCGGCGTGGGGGCTGGGATATCAGCCTTCTCGTCGGGCTCACCCATGATGAGTTGCTGGCCCGCCTGACCCGCGACGACCGGCCGGTGATCGGGCTTAGCTGCTCGGGTGAGCATAGTTTCGGTGCGCTGCGCCGCCTGTTGGCGGCGCTGGGCAATGCCCGACCCGATGCGCAATTCTTGGTTTCGGGACAGATCATCGCCGACCCGGCCCGCATCGCTTCTTTGCCTGTGCCGGTCATGGTGGTGGGCGATCTCAACAGTACCGAGGCCGAGATAGCGCGGCTTGATGCGGTCTTGTCCTCGTCCAAACTGACCCGGCTCAGGCCTGCGCGCGGGCGCAGCGCCTCGATAGCCTGAGCATTTAGCCCTCTTGGGCCAATTCGCTCAGCGGAATGACCGGAAAGAACACACCCCGCGACCACAGGCCGAACCAGCCCATGCCCGCGACCTCATGCGCCTCGCCCAAATCGACAAGCCGGTAAAAACTTTTGCGGTCGATCAGCGCCTCGAGCCCGGCGCGCACATGGACATAGGGGCGCGGTGCGCCTTGTTCGTCGCGCGTCACCCGGATGGCGCAATCAGGGCCTGCGGGCACATGATCGCCCACATTAGTCACCAGCGTGATCGCCTGTGATGGGCCGCTGCCCGCAACCTCGAAATCCTGCACGACAAAGGGCGCATCCTCGACCCGGATACCCACCTTTTCAACAGGCGTGACAAGGAAATAGTGATCCCCCTCGCGCTTGAGGATGGTCGAGAATAACCGCACCAAGGGCGCGCGCCCAATCGGCGTGCCTTCGTGAAACCATGTCCCGTCGCGGCGGATTTCCATGTCGATATCGCCGCAAAAGGGTGGGTTCCACAGATGGATCGGCGGCAAGCCGCCATCGCGCGCGGCACGCTGTGCAGCCTGTAAAAGCTGGTCGGTGCCTGTTCTTTGCGCATCTGTCACGATCTTTTGTCCCTTTGCATGCTTTGCCATTTGTGATCGGCGCAATAGGTCTGTTAGCACAACACGATATACACACCCAGCGGAGCAATGCCATGTCCGACCCCGATACACGCCTCGCCGAGATCGAAGCGCTGGGCGCAAAACTGGCCGAGGCCAAGGCCGCGATCGCCACCAAGATCATCGGCCAGACCGATGTGGTCGATCTGGCCTTGGGGGCGATGCTCTCGGGTGGGCATGCCTTGTTGATGGGTCTTCCGGGTTTGGGAAAGACCTTGTTGGTCGATACATTGGCCACCGTGATGGGGCTCAAGGCCAACCGGATTCAGTTCACCCCTGATCTGATGCCCGCCGATATCTTGGGTTCCGAGGTGTTGGATACGGGCACCGACGGCAGCCGTAGCTTTCGCTTCATTGAAGGGCCGGTGTTTTGCCAGCTCTTGATGGCCGATGAAATCAACCGTGCCAGCCCGCGCACGCAATCGGCGCTGTTGCAGGCCATGCAGGAGCGCGAAGTGACGATTGCAGGCACCCATCATGCCTTGCCGCGCCCCTTCCAAGTGCTCGCCACGCAAAACCCGATCGAGCAGGAAGGCACCTATCCCTTGCCCGAGGCGCAGCTTGACCGCTTTTTGGTGCGTATCGATGTGGCCTATCCCGACCGCGCGACCGAGCGCGGGATTTTGCTGGCCACAACCGGCACGGATACGGCGCGCGCGCATGCTGTTTTCACCGCTGAGGAATTGATCGCCGCCCAAGGCGTGGTGCGCGCCATGCCCGTGGGCGAAGCCGTGGTGGAGCTGATCCTTGATTTGGTCCGCGCCTGCCGCCCCGAGGCCGAGGAAGCGCCCGAGATCGTGCGCCGCACCGTCGCATGGGGGCCGGGACCGCGCGCGGCACAGGCCTTGATGTTGACGGCTCGCGCGCGTGCGCTTTTGGATGGGCGGCTTGCCCCATCGCCCGAGGATGTGGCGGCGCTTGCCCGCCCGGTGCTGAGCCACCGGATGGCGTTGAGCTATGGCGCGCGCGCCGAGGGTGCGGTTCTCGAACAGGTCATCGATGCCGTGGTCGCGCATGTCACAAGGATCGGAAAGGCCGCTTGAGCGATACCGCCCGCCATACCGCGCAAACCCTGCGCTCGCGGTCGGAGGCCGTCGCGGCCGCCGCGCCTGCCTTGTTGGCCGATGCGCAGCATTTGGCGGCAACGGTGCTTTTGGGTGTGCATGGGCGCAAGCGCGCAGGCAGCGGTGATGAGTTCTGGCAATATCGCCCCGCACAGGCAGGTGACAGCTACCGCCAGATTGATTGGCGACGCTCGGCCTTGTCGGATGGCCATTTCATTCGTCAAACGGAATGGCAGGCGGCGCAGGCGATCATGATCGGGGTCGATGATGGGGCATCGATGCAGTTCAGCGGTCATAAATCCCGCCCCGAGAAACGCCGCCGTGCGCAGACATTGGCCATGGCGCTGGCGATCATCGCTGTGCGCGGGGGTGAACGTGTGGGGTTGACCCATCTGGCCGATGCGCCGCGTGGGGGCAATGCGCAGTTGATGCGGATCGCGACCGCCTTGATGGAGGATCACGCCGAGGTCGATTACGGCACACCGCGCGCCCAGATCATGCCTTTGGGCAGTCGCGCCGTGTTCTTTTCGGATTTCTTCGGCGATATCGCGATGATCGAACAGGCCGTCGGTCGCGCCGCCGATCGCGAGGTGAAGGGCGCGCTGATCCAGATCCTCGACCCCGATGAAGAGCGTTTTCCCTTCGATGGGCGTACGGTGTTCGAATCCATGACCGGCGCGATCCGGTTTGAAACGCTCAAGGCACGCGGCCTGCGCGACGCGTATCTGGAGCGGTTGGCCGCGCGGAAAACCCAATTGCAAGAGATCTGCCGCCGCACTGGCTGGCGCTATCATCTCCATCACACCGACCAACCCGCTGAGCCCACGCTGTTGTGGTTGCATCGCGCGCTTGAACGGGTGCGGGCATGATCGCGGGTTTGGCCTTTGCCACGCCGCTTGCGCTTTTGGCGCTTTTGGCGCTGCCGATCCTGTGGTGGATCTTGCGCGCCGTGCCGCCCGCCCCGATCCGCCGCCGCTTTCCGGGTGTGGCGCTTTTGTTGGGGCTGCGCGATGACGAAAGCCAGACCGACAAGACGCCGTGGTGGCTTTTGGCCCTGCGTATCGCGGCCTTGGCGGCTGCGATCATCGGCTTTTCCGGCCCGGTCTTGAACCCCCAACCGCTGCGCGCGGGCGACAGCCCTGTTTTGATCGTCATGGATAGCTCTTGGGCCTCGGCCCCCGATTGGATCGCAAGGCGCGACCGGGCCGCGCTTTTGTTGGACGAGGCCGCGCGCAGTGGGCGGCCCGTGGCCTTGGTGCAACTCACCGACCTGCCCGGCGGCGAGATCGCTTTCCAATCGGCCAATGCGGTGCTGCCGCGTGTGCCCTCGCTTGTGCCTGCACCTTTTGCCCCTGATTTGGCGGCTGCGGCAGATTGGGCGCAAGCACTGTCTGGGCCGCTTGAAACATGGTGGATCTCGGATGGGATCGACCATCCTGGCCGCGCGATATTGACCGAAGCTTTCATGCAAAAAGGCGCGTTGTCCGTGTTCGAAGGCGCGCGTGATGTGATCGCGCTCCGCTCGCCGCAGGTCGTCGATGGGATGCTGGAGGTCACGGCCATACGCCGCGATGCCATTGCCCCGCGGGCCATCGAGATTGTGGCCCATGGACTTGATCCGCTGGGGATTGCACGCGAATTGGCGCGCGCGACCGCAGGCTTTGACACAAGCGCCGACAGCGCCACGGCCAGCTTCGATTTGCCGCCTGAGCTGCGCAACCGCATTACCCGTTTCGAGATTGCAGGCCAGCGCGGCGCGGGTGGTGTGGCGCTGACCGATGACGCGCTACAGCGCCGCCAAGTCGCACTGATCGCGGGTGGTGCGACGGATGAGCAGCAGGCGCTTTTGTCGCCGCTGCATTACCTGCGCCAAGCGCTCGCCCCCAGCGCCGATCTGATCGAGGCGGCGTTGGGCGACGCGCTCTTGGCCAGCCCCGATGTGATCGTGCTGGTCGATATCGCCACTCTGTCACCCGAGGAAGAAAATGGGTTGATCGCTTGGGTCGAGGCGGGTGGTTTGCTTTTGCGCTTTGCTGGTCCCCGGCTTGCGGCCTCGGATATCGCGCGCGATGTGGCGGGGCCATTGATGCCCGTGCGCCTGCGCGCTGGTGGGCGCAGCGTGGGCGGCGCGATGAGTTGGGGTGAGCCCAAGGCGCTCAGCCCCTTTACCGATACATCGCCGTTTTTCGGGCTGAACATCCCCGCTGATGTGACTGTCAGCGCGCAGGTCAT
>JAQCLA010000094.1 GCA_027592105.1 Pseudomonadota bacterium
CGTGCATGCCCAGCATGCCCAGCCAGTTCTTGCCCGAGGCCGGGTAGCAGCCCAAGCCCATCAAGGTGGAGGTGATGGGGAAATCGGTCGCAGCCACCAATTCGCGCAGCAGTTCGCTGGCGCGGGGGCCGGAATTGATCACGCCGCCGCCAGTGTAGAAAACCGGGCGTTCGGCATTTTCCATCGCTTCGACCAAAGCCTCGATCATCGCCGGATCGCCGATCAGGCGTGGCTGGTAATGCGCAGTGCGGGCATTTGGCTTTTCGACATATGTGCCGGTTGCGAATTGCACATCCTTCGGGATGTCGACCAACACCGGGCCGGGGCGGCCATGGGTGGCGATGTGAAAGGCCTGATGGATCGTATCGGCCAGCTTGTCGGTCTCTTTGACCAGCCAGTTCATCTTGGTGCAGGGCCGCGTGATGCCGACGGTATCGGCCTCTTGAAAGGCGTCCGAGCCGATCATGAAGGTCGGCACTTGGCCTGTCAGCACCACCAAAGGGATCGAATCCATCAAGGCATCGACCAGACCCGTGACCGCATTGGTCGCACCGGGGCCAGAGGTGACAAGCACAACGCCGGGCTTGCCGGTCGAACGTGCATAGCCTTCGGCGGCGTGGACAGCACCTTGTTCGTGGCGCACGAGGATGTGCTGGATGCCGTTTTGCTGGAAAATCTCGTCATAAATCGGCAGGACAGCGCCGCCGGGATAACCGAATACGACATCAACGCCCTGATCTTTCAGCGCCTCGACCACCATTTTCGCTCCGGTCATCTGCCGTGTCATCGACGTCGTCCTTCTGTTTTACGCGTTGTTTCTTGCTCATGCCGCGGTGGTGAAAGTACTGGCAAAAAAAAGCCCCCGGCGGGTTCTCCGAGGGCGCATGGTCTACCTATAAGGTTGTCGTCACCGACCCATGCGCATTTGCCCTACGATATCTACGAAGCAGTCCATGACATGCCCCCCGCGGTGAAATTGTTGCATGACACTAGGAACGCCGCGTTGCGGCGTCAACAGCCAAATTACGAAAATGTCGCCAGAACGCGCGGCTGCGCAACGAATCGAAACTTGTTGACGAAATGAAATAATATCACTGCGCGGGCATTCGGCCACAGGGTTTGCAACCATGGGATGAAATGGGCCCCCAGCGTCAGGGGAACGAGGTCAGTAGCAGGCGACGCAAGTCGAACTTTTCTGCGTGCGATGCTTAACAGTTAAGCGTTTTTCCCCGTTAGGGACGATTTTGGTAAGAGATTTTTACAAAAATCGGAAGTTGAGTGCGAAAACTTGTTTGCTGATGGGTTTTGCTTCGCTAGGGTGGCAAGACTTGTGGCCCTTGCCACTGTCGCCGCGATCCGAGGGGGGTCGTGGCCAACTCCATACTACGGGGAGGATACCGAATGGATCGTCGTTCTTTTCTGAGAACGTCCGCACTTGGCGGCACCGCCGCCGCTGCCGCCACGCTGGCCGCACCGGCTTATGCACAGGGCAATCGCACGCTGACACTGGTCACCTCGGTGCCTGATGGGTTTGCGGTGTTTGACGACGCGGCACAGCTCGCAATCACCTACATCTCTGCCATGACCGATGGGCAGTTGAGCTTCAACAAGATGCCCGCCGGCAGCTTGGTGGGCGCGTTCGAAGTGTTCGACGCCGTTTCGTCCGGACAGGCCGACGTTTATCACTCGGCAGAATACTATTTCCTCAATCAGCATCCCGCTTTTGCATTCTTCACCGCAGTGCCCTTCGGCATGACGGCGCAGGAGATGGCAAACTGGTATTATCGCCGGGGCGGTCAGGAACTGCACGACAATCTGTCGTCCTTGTTCGGCCTCAAGCCGCTGATGTGCGGACAAACGGCGATGCAGCCCGGCGGCTGGTTCAACAAAGAAATCAACTCTGTTGATGATTTGCAGGGGCTCCGGTTCCGTATGCCGGGTCAGGGCGGTCAGGTTTTGGGTCGTCTGGGTGCTTCGGTGCAGAACATTCCGGGTGGTGAAATCTATCAAGCGCTTGCCTCGAACCAAATCGACGGTGCCGAGTGGATTGGTCCCTACGCAGACGAGCGGATGGGCTTCCAGGAAGTGACCAAGACCTACTACGCCGCCGGCTTCCACGAGCCGGGCTCGACCCTGTCCTTTGTCTTCAACCAGCAGATCTGGGAATCACTGACGCCGACGCAGCAGACCGTTTGCAAGGTCGCCTGCGAGGCTGCACATGCGCAGAGCACTGCTCTGTCGCTTGCGGAAAATGGTGCAGCGCTTGCGCGCTTGCAGTCTGTCGGCGTGCAGGTTCGTCAGTTCCCCGCAGAAGTCTGGGATGCCTTCGGCCGTGCGGCGCTGGAAGTCCGGAATGAGAACATGGGCGACCCGATCTATGCCGAGATCGCCAACAGCGTCTTTGCGTCCATTACGGAATCCTCGGGCTGGTACGAGATTGCAGATGGCGAATTCATGCGCCAGCGCAACCGCGTGAACGCGGGCTGACCCAGCCAAGACCAACAGTATCCTGCCCAGCACAGATTGTGCTGGGCAGGATGCACCTTTTCGCGATCCGAGACTTGACGCGCCCCAAAGCGGGCTTGCGTGCCGGGGGACCACCGCATGATCGATTTCATCTTGTGGGCGCTGCAAAATATCGCAATGGCGCCTTACAATCTGTTCCTTGCCGTCACCAACCCGGGCAGTTGGCTGAATTGGGCCGATCCCCAATCGGTGATGCGCTTCATCTATTACGGCGCCTCGGTTGAATTGTTTTTTGTTGCCATCACCACCTTCATCTTGATCACCGCGCTGGGCATGGCCTGGAACCGCGAGATCTTGTGGTGGGGTGTGCGTATTCTTGAGAGTGTGGCTAACACGGTCGGCCGCACCGCCGCCTGGGCGGGCCTTTTCATGGTGTTCGTGCAAGTGATCATCGTGTTCTTGCAGCGGATTTTTCGGGTGGCCCAAATCCAACTCGGGCCATTTGGTACCGCGTTCGTACAAGACCTCAGCTGGTGGGCTGAAAGCCTCAAATTTCACAATGCCTTGGTCGTCTGCCTCTGCGTCTCCTACACCTTTGTGCAGGGCGGCCATGTGCGCGTTGACCTCGTGTACTCGGCGGTAAAATTCCGCACCAAGAAAATGATCGACATGTTCGGCTGCTTGTTCTTCATGCTGCCCATGGTCACGATCACATATCTTTATTCTTGGTTCTTCATGTGGCGCCACCTGATGACGCCAACGGTCACTTCGACCAGCGATATTGATCGCATGCTGATGCAGTCGCGCATCTTCAAATGGAACGTGGAGACCATCGGCTTTAGCCCAAATGGCTTCAACGCTTACTTCTTGTTCAAAGTATTGATCGTATTGTTCTGCGTTTTGGTCTTCTTGCAGGCGATTGCCTTCTTCTGGCGCTCTTATCTGGAGTGGCGCGAGGGCGAAGACAGTGCCGGCAAATACCTCGACCGGGACAAGTTAGATGATGAAGGCGAGGCTTTGCCACACGCCGCCCACTAACAAAGCTCCGGTAATTCGGGACAGAGACACGTAAGCGCGCGCGCTGAGCCAAGGGGACGAGAGAGCATGCTTTTCGGATTGGATGGGGTCGAGATCGGTCTGGTGATCGTCTTCCTCACGCTCTTCGCTGGGATCATGACCGGTTTTCCGGTGGCCTTTGCCATCGGCGGTGCCGGGATGATCTCATTTGCCATCATCGCGGCACTCGATAGTGCGGGGTTGCTGATCCACGAAGCCATCGACAGCGGTTCGGCGGAATACGCAGCGCTCGTGGCCGAAGGGGTAATCAGGGAGTCGATCTCGGTCTTCCGATACCCCGATTTGCCAACGGTTGAGGTGGCGCTGTTTCCGGGTGGCTGGGAACAGGCGATGGAGCGCAATCTCTCCTTCATGGTTAACCGCATGAACGAGCGCGTGATCGCGGGTCAATCCATCGAGACGCTCTTGGCAGTGTTGATGTTCGTGATGATGGGCATCGTGCTGGAGCGCTCGAAAATCGCCGAAGATCTACTGACGACCATGGCGCGATTGTTTGGCCCGTTGCCGGGCGGCTTGGCCGTGTCGATCGTGATTGTGGGTGCCTTTTTGGCGGCCTCAACCGGGATCGTTGGCGCGACCGTGGTGACGATGGGTTTGCTCGCGTTGCCCACGATGCTGCGCAACAATTATTCGCCTGAGCTTGCAACCGGGGTCATCGCGGCCTCGGGCACGCTGGGGCAGATCATCCCGCCATCCATCGTGATCGTTTTGCTCGGCACGCTGGTGGGCGATCTTTATGCCACCGGCCAAGAAACGCGCGCCCAGCTTGCGGGCTGTACCGACGCGTTGACCTATCTTGCGAAGCCCGCCGTTTTGTCGGTCGGCACGCTCTTTCAAGCGGCGCTGTTGCCTGGTCTGTTCCTTGCGCTTCTTTATGGTCTTTACGCCTTTGGCTTTGCACTTTGGAAACCCGCGAGCGCGCCGCCGGTTGCGATCAGCGGTAGCTCTGGCGAGCCTGTGACGCGCAACGAGGCGCTGACATGGTACCTTGCGGCACCTGTGGCTTTGATCTTGGCCGTTGTGCTGGGTGCGGGTGGCGGTGTGATCGGTAGCCAAGCGATCTCGGTCTCGGACTATGCCGAGCGCGAGAATGAGGCAATGCTGCGCACCGCTGTCTCGGAGCAGTGCCAAGCCTCGATGATCGCGCTGCATGGTCAAGAGATGTGGGATGCCTCCGTCGCGCAGCGCGCGGCCATGGCCGCAGCCGGGGATACCGGTGAAGTTGTGCTTTTGACCGACGAAGAGCGCGTCGCCTCGCTTGATAACGCGTTGGCTAATGCCCCGCCGATCGGCAGTGGCGTGGTGACGATCTTTACCATGTTGGCGCTTTTGTTGATCCTCGCGCGTGGTGTGTCACCCTCGTCCAACCCTGCGCCGCTGATTGCGGGCGGTGTGGGTGTGGTGCTGGCGCTGATTTGCGACATCATGTTCATCGGTCCGTTGACCGGCAACGGCGCAACCTTCCTGATCTTGGCCATCCCATTCTTCATCGCGCTTTACGGGGCGCGCGTGGCGGTGATGCGCCTGTCGCAGAACGAGTTGTTGCGCGTGGTCTTCCCGCCGCTCGTGCTGATCGTGGCAGTGCTGGGCTCGATCTTGGGCGGGATCACCAACCCGACGCCTGCTGCCGCCCTCGGTGCGGCGGGTGCGATCATGTTGGCCGCGTATCGCAAGCTGAAAGAAGAGAACGGCAAGTCCAAGATCATTATCTGGGCCAGCTTTGCGCTGGTGATCATGATCTTGTTCGGCGTGAATTTCGACCTGCGCATGACGCGTGAGGTCGTGCCGGTACAGGACTGGATCGCCTATTTCATCGCGCAGATCGCCTATCACTTTGCCTTTTTCGGGCTCTTGTTCAGCGCTTGGGTGCTGTTCCGGACCAATATTCTCAGCCCCGTAGTGCGCGAGACGGCCAAAGTGACATCGATGGTGTTCACCATCCTGATCGGCTCGCAATTGCTGAACCTTGTGTTGATCTCCTTTGGGGGCGAGCATCACATTCAGCAATACTTGCGCAGCTTCGACAACGAGCTGGTCGTGTTCTTTGTGGTGATGGCGATCTTGTTTATCTTGGGCTTCGTGCTCGATTTCCTCGAGATCATCTACATCGTGATCCCCATCGTGGGGCCGGTGATCTATGGTGGCACACTTGACCCGGCATGGGTGACGATCATGATCGCGATCAACTTGCAGACCTCGTTCCTGACGCCGCCTTTTGGATTTGCCCTGTTCTACCTGCGTGGCGTGGCGCCAAGCAGCGTGACGACAGGCCATATCTATCGTGGGGTCATCCCCTTCGTGGGGATCCAAGTCTTGTGCTTGGTCTTGCTTTACATCTTCCCGGGGATCGTGACGATCCTGCCGCGCTTGCTGGGATAACAGGCGCAAGGGATGTCGAGATGGTGACGGGGGGCTTGAGGCCCCCCGTTTGCGTTGCGTGACATGGCGGTGCCGCTTGGATGGGATGCGCAGGGCGGGCAGGGGGGCTGTCTGCCCCCCTCTGGCCGCGAGGCGCGGCCATTCACCCCCCGAGGATATTTAGGAAACGAAGAAGCCGAAGCGATGGGTATTAGTCATCCGCGCGCATGTCGGGCAGGGTGATCTGAGCCACCTGCTGCGCGATGGGTTCCACCGACAAGGGGTGGACATGGTTGGAGTAGCTGGCGGGATCGCCCAGCGACTTCCACTGACCGTCGACATAGACCTCGATCGCGGGGAAATGGGCCTTGTAGCCCATTTTGGTCGAGCCAGGCACCCAGTAGCCCAGATAGACATAAGGCAGTCCCGCTTCACGCGCGAGCGTCACATGGTCGATGATCACATGGGTGCCGAGGCTGTCGGCTGTGCGGTCGGGGTCGAAGAAGGAATAGACGAGGCTGAGGCCGTCATCGAGAATGTCGGTCAAGCACACGGCGGCCAGCGTGTCATCACTGTCGCGATATTCGACCACGCGCGAGCGGACCGGTGTCTCTTCGATCATGGCCGCGAATTCGAAGACGTCCATATCGGCCATCCCACCATCGGCATGGCGGGCATCGAGATAGCGGCGAAACAAATCATACTGCGCCTCGGTCGCCCATGCCGATCGCGAGACACGCGCAAGCCCCGCGTTGCGCCGCAAAATACGCCGGTGCCGGCGTTGCGGCGCGAAGTCTGCCACGCGGATCCGTGCCGACAAACATGCGGCGCAATCGGCGCATGATGGGCGGTAAAGCACATTCTGCGACCGCCGAAAGCCCTGTTTGGACAGCGCGTTGTTGAGTTTTTCGGCCTGTTCGCCTTGCAGCGCGGTAAAGAGTTTCCGCTCTCGACGCCCATCGAGATACGGGCACTTTTGGGGTGCCGTAACATAGAACTGGGTGGCGATGGGCAGCGTGTGACGCATGATAAATTTTCGGCCGGGGCCGGTCCAAACCTTTGATCTTGAAGTTGCACTAGCCGCCGCCGAGGCCGCAATAGATTTTTTCGGCTTTCAGCGGATTACTCAACGGGGTCGGTTGATCGCCGCCGATCCGATCAAGAGGTCATGCAAGCCTTGGTGACGCGCGCCCAAGGCGATCATCAGGATCGAGATCAGCTGCAGCAACACGAAACCCATCGCGACCATGAACAAAACCGTGTGCAATACCGCCTCGCCGCGCGACAGGCGTGCACCCGTCGGCCCGCGCAGCTCGATATTCATCAAGCGCATACCCAAGGTCGCGGAACCTGACGCGATGGTTGCGCTGCGATAGACCAGATCGACGGTGATATAGACCAAGGGCCAAACCCACCACAGCAAGCTGAGTGTGAAAAGGCCCAAGGTGAATGTGATCGCGGTCACGATGATCACATCCACAAGCCAAGCGAAGAAGCGTTTGGCAGGGACACCATCATAAAACGCATGATCATAATCGGGATCTGGCAGAGCATTTGGCATGTGCGAAGACATGGCGGCATTCCATCGGATTTGGAAGGAAAAAGCATGGGCCCGCGCGACCTTGTGATCGCGCGGTAGGGTGGTTCTGCTTATGGCGCCACGGTGTCAGGCGCGGTTGCCGCCTTGCGCGCCGCGGAACGGTCTTGCAGGAATTGGTCGAATTCGGCCTTGTCTTTGGCCTCGCGGAGCCGGTGCAAGAAGGCCTCAAAGGCGTCTTGCTCATCTTGCAGGCGACGCAGCGTATCGGCCTTGTAGGCGTCGAAGGCGGCATTGCCCGTGCTGCGGTTCATGGCATGGCCAAGGCCGAGGTCGGGGCGTTTCTTGCACGATGTGTTGAACATACGTTTACTCCAGATCATGTATGCGAGCAGGGCGAGGCCGATGGGCCAGAACAAGATGAAGGCAAGCACCATGGCAGCGATCCATGCGCCCTTGCCCTTGTCGTCGAGCCACGCCTCGCTGCGCGTAAACCAATTTCCACCCCCGGAACGGGGAGGGTGTGCGGTCATTGTCGATGCCATTGGTTGATCCTTTCTCATTTATGTTAATGTTAATCACATTTACAAAGATGGGTGACATGATGCGCAATGCAAGGGATCAGGGCGAAAAAAGTGAACCTGCTTAACATGCGCGAGGTTTGCACGCTTTTACCTTGCGCTCGCGCATGGCCATGCGCTATCCCGCCCCGCACGGACAGTTGGCCGAGTGGTCGAAGGCGCACGCCTGGAAAGTGTGTAGGCGGGGAACCGTCTCGAGGGTTCGAATCCCTCACTGTCCGCCACTTTCCCCTATAAATTTAAACATTATCAATATCTTGGGGGTTTTGGGTGCTAATCGTCCCCATATTCGTCCCCACAGCGTTGTCGGAATGTATGGGAAGCTACTGGGTCGTCTGTAGGGTGATATGGCGTTTCAGGGCGCACCAACGAACGCGAACGCCTTAGCGCCCATCAAGAAATCTGTCCCGCGCGCGAGGCTGTATGCTCGGTCGCAGTGCCGCAGCATCTGATTTCGCCATGTCAGCGCGGAAAATCGCCATAGTCGTATTGGAACGTGAGCTTGCCCAGAACGGGATCAATGTAGGCCGTCAGCAAACAATCGCGTAGCGGCTCAGTCTCGAGATCACCTTGCGTGCTACAGTGACCGCCCCAGCCGTACCATGCGATGACCGCAGCTACATAGTCAGCGTCGCCAGCGCCACTCGCAGCTTGTTCCGGGATCAACAAGAAAGGCTCGCCGCCATACGCCGATTGCGAGCGCCTCCGTCATGCGCATGAACGGGATTCGGATTCAAACAGAACGAAAGCAGCAGGACAGGTCTGCCCGCTGCGCTGAAAAACACCGCCGCCGGGCAAGGAAACAGCGGCTTCGCGGTCTGATCCGCCCAGTTTCCGCGGCCT
>JAQCLA010000095.1 GCA_027592105.1 Pseudomonadota bacterium
CTTGATCCTCGATGAACCGACCACGGCGCTGGATGTGACGGTCGAGGCGGCAGTGGTCGATCTGGTCAAGGATCTGGGCCGGAAATACGGCACATCGATGCTGTTTATCAGCCACAATCTTGGGCTGGTCTTGGAAACCTGCGACCGGATTTGTGTGATGTATTCGGGCGAGGCCGTTGAGACCGGCGCCATCGCGGATGTTTTCGACGAGATGCGCCACCCCTATACACAGGCGCTGTTCCGCTCCATCCCGTTGCCCGGTGCGGATAAGACGACGCGCCCCTTGCGCGCTATCCCCGGCAATTTCCCGCTGCCACATGAACGCCCGCCGGGCTGCAATTTTGGGCCACGCTGCGATTACTTCGAAGCGGGGCGCTGCGACGCGGGCGGTATTTCGATGGCTGATATCGCGCATGGCGACCGCCATCAAAGCCGCTGTTTGCGGCTGGATGAGATCGATTGGGACGCGCCCATGGCTTTGCGCGAGGAACAACAGGCCACGATCAAGGGCGATGTCGTTCTCAAGGTCGAAAACCTCAAGAAATACTACGAGGTCGCGGCCAGCGCCTTGTTCGGGCGCGGCGAAAAGCGAGTGGTAAAAGCCAATGAAAGCCTCAGTTTCGAGGCCCGCGAAAGCGAGACATTGGCCATTGTGGGCGAGTCGGGCTGTGGCAAATCCACCTTGGCCAAGGTGTTGATGGGTCTGGAAACCGCGACCGATGGCGAAGTGCTGCTCGATGGGCGTGCAATCCAAGATATCGCCATCGAACAGCGCGACACCCGCACTGTTTCGTCGATCCAGATGGTGTTTCAAAACCCCTTCGATACGCTCAACCCCTCGATGACGGTCGGGCGCCAAATCATGCGCGCGCTCGAAGTCTTTGGCTTGGGCAAGAATGACGCCGAGCGTCGCGCGCGCATGTTGGAGCTACTCGATCTGGTCAAGCTGCCACGTGCTTTTGCCGAACGCATGCCGCGCCAGCTTTCGGGGGGGCAAAAGCAACGTGTCGGCATCGCGCGCGCCTTTGCGGGTGGCGCAAGGATCGTGGTGGCGGACGAGCCCGTCTCGGCGCTTGATGTCAGCGTGCAGGCCGCGGTGACCGATCTGTTGATGGAGATCCAGCGCCGTGAGAAAACGACGCTGCTGTTCATCAGCCATGACCTGTCCATCGTGCGCTATCTCAGCGATCGGGTGATGGTGATGTATCTGGGCCATGTGGTCGAGATCGGCACCACCGATCAGGTCTTCAGCCCGCCCTATCACCCCTATACCGAGGCGCTTTTGTCGGCGGTTCCAATCGCCGATACCAAGGTCACGAAAAAGCATATCGTGCTTGAAGGCGATATCCCTTCGGCGATGAACCCGCCACCGGGTTGCCCCTTTCAGACGCGCTGCGGCTGGAAGGCAGAGGTGCCGGGCAATCTGTGCGAAACCCAGATCCCGGCGATGCGCCGCATGGCGGAAGGTCATGATATCAAATGCCATCTGGCCGAGGATATCCTTGCCCGGATGGAGCCGGTGATCACCATTCCTGACCAAGCCTGATCCGGGCGACGATCAATCCATTGCCGATCAACCGGGCGGTCACCGGAAAGTCGCCCATTTTTTGGGCAAATGCCGAGCTATCACGGCCTGCCGCCGCCCGGTGCTTGTAGCGGCATCTGCCCGCATTTAGCCGTGGAGCGGCAGGCTTTCACGGCGGCGATGGATGGGAATCATATGTTGAGATTTGCAGCGGCACTGGCCCTATCGCTTTGGACAACGCAGGGCTTGGCCCATCCCGGTCATGAATCTGCGGATGGCATATGGCATTGGCTATCGGATCTCTCGCATGGTGCCGTGGTGCTGGGCTTGGCGGCATTGCTTGCGGTGGTGATTGGCGGCGGCTTTGGTCTGCGCCGCCTTGGCAAGCGCAAAGGCTAGCGCGGCCTATTCTGCGCGCGCCGCATCGGCGGCAAAAGCATCTCATCGGGCAAGGGTCGGCCCATGTCACAATGGTGTAGCGTGATGGCCAAGCGATCAGCGCGTTTCAAAGCCGCATAAAACAACGCAGCCGCAAGCGTTAGATCCAAGATCGGCGCAAATGGGCCATGCTGGGCGCAGATCATGGCGACAAACCCAAGCAGACAGGCCGCCCAAAGCTGTGCCTCGGCGCGCAGGGCCGTTGCCAAAAGATGCGCCGACAGATCAGGCGAGACCGCGCCCAGATTGACCCCAAACCAGCGCAGCATGAAAAGCCTGCGCATTTCCATGGTCTGCAGGTAGCCCGACGGCAGCGCATCACGCCCATAGAGGTCAGAGGTAATATTGTCCTCGATCCAGCAGATCCGCAAAAGCGCCAGCAAGGCCAAACTGCCCATAAAACCCAAGGGCAACCATAGCCCGGCCAAAGCGCCCGCGCCGACCATCAAAGCCCCGATCAGGAAATGCACAGCGCGCATGGCACGTTCCTCCCGCTTTTGGGTGGTCTGGGCATGGGCCGATGGCCGCACAAGACCGCCATGAGGCGAGAATAAGGGCTTGATCCATGCAAGTGCAAAGGTTTTCCGCCGTGACACATATTTATTTTTGTGAATATATCGGAGCCAAGGGCGCGCATCGTGCCGCCATCAGACCGGGAGGACACCATCATGAACATCACCCGCCGCAGCTTGCTTGCCACCAGCGGGGCCGCACTCTTGTCGACCACCCTGCCCCATCGCGGCTGGACCGAGACGCGGCTGCAAATGGGTAGCGGGATCGAGATTGTGACCCTGTCCGATGGCAATCTGACCCTGCCCGCCGAATTCATCTTTGGCCCGATGCCCAAGGATGAGCTGGCCACGATCTTGGCGCGCTACAACATGGACCCAAGCGCACCGCTGACGCCGCCGTGCAATATCACGCTGATGCGCCATGGCGACACATTGGCCCTGTTCGATGCGGGATCAGGGACCGGCTTTCAATCCAGCGTCGGCGCACTGCCCGATGCATTGGCGGCGGCCGGGATCGATCCGATGGATATCACCCATGTGATCTTTACCCACGGCCACCCCGATCACCTTTGGGGCGCACTCGATGATTTCGACGAGGCGCTTTTCGCCAATGCGACCCATATGATGGGCCAGACCGAGTTCGACTATTGGATGGATGACGCCACGGTCGACAGCATCGATGCAGAACGGGCCAGTTTCGCCGTCGGTGCCAAGCGCCGCCTCGAGATCCTGGCCGATGACATGGTGCTGTTCGGCGATGGTGAGATGGTGCTGCCAGATGTGCGCGCGCAGCTGACACCCGGCCACACACCGGGCCATATGGCCTTTGTCATCGGGCAAGGGGCAGATGCGGTGATGGTGCTGGGCGATGCGATCGGCAATGACCATATCGCCTTTGCCCGGCCGGAATGGACCTCTGGCTCGGACCAAGACCCGGAGATGGCGGCGGCGACCCGTGGCACGCTTTTCGCACAGATCACCGCAGCGGATATGGCTGTGGTTGGCTTCCACCTGCAAGGCGGCGGGATCGGGCGCGTGACGCAAGCCGATGGCGGGTTCGTCTTTCAGCCCGCTTAATCAAGAACGCCGCACAACCAGCTGTAATCCAATGAAAAAGGGGGGCCAGTGGCCCCCCCGAGGTTCGCGTATCAGGCTCTGAATTACTGCCCGAAGTTTCTGCCTGCGGCCTGATCCGCGTCTAGGGCGAGCGCACCCGCCCCGGATGATAGGCGCCCCCTCGGCAAAGGGGGCACCCAATCTTGTTTAGCTACAACCGCTCGTTCCGCCGCAGGTGTTGCACTTCATGCAGGTGCCGTTGCGCACCAGCGTGTAGTTGCCGCACTCGCCGCATGCCTCGCCCTCGTAACCCTGCATCTTGGCGCGGGTGGCTGCATCCATCGACACGGTGCCGGTGGTCACAGCTGTTGTTGTGGCCACAGCAGCGATAGCGGATGTGCCACGCACCTCGGGCACGATGGTTTCCAAGGTCGCCACCGCATCGGCACCCCCACGGAACACCAGCAATTCCTGTGGTGCGCGCTTGCGCAGATAGCCGGTCGATGCGACCTGCTTGAGCACTTCGATGGGTGTCGAGGCGCGGCTCTCAGGCACTTCGCGGATGTTGGACACACCCTCTTCCGCACCACGGCCCACATCGTCAAAGCTGGTGCCTTGCGGCTGGACATGCGCCAGATCGGTACGGTCCAGATAAGAGACAGCCAATTCGCGGAAGATGTAGTCGAGGATCGAGGTCGCGTTCTTGATCGAGTCGTTGCCCTGCACCATGCCCGAGGGCTCGAACTTGGTGAAGGTGAAGGCGTCCACGAATTCTTCCAGCGGCACGCCATATTGCAGGCCGACCGACACGGCGATGGCGAAGTTGTTCATCATCGCACGGAAGCCAGCGCCTTCCTTGTGCATATCGATGAAAATCTCGCCCAGCGTGCCGTCCTTATATTCGCCGGTACGCAGATAGACCTTGTGACCGCCGACGATGGCCTTTTGGGTATATCCCTTACGCCGCTCGGGCAGCTTTTCACGATGCGCCTTGATGATCTCTTTGATGACGATTTTCTCGACGATCTTTTCGGCCAAGACTTGGGCCTTTTCCATCGTGTTGCCGCTTTCGAGGATGTCTTGGGCTTCCTCGTCATCTTCGACCAAGGCCGAGGCCAAGGGCTGCGACAGCTTGGAGCCGTCACGATACAGCGCGTTGGCCTTCACACCCAATGACCAAGACAGTTCATAGGCTTTCTGACAGTCTTCGATCGTGGCCGAGTTGGGCATGTTGATCGTCTTGGAAATCGCGCCCGAGATGAAGCTTTGGGCGGCAGCCATCATGTAGATATGGCTGTCGACGCCCAGATAGCGCTTGCCCTTTTTCCCGCAGGGGTTGGCGCAATCGAACACATGGTAATGCTCAAGCTTGAGATAGGGCGCGCCCTCCAGCGTCATGGTCCCGCAGACATGGTCATTGGCGGCGTCGACATCGGCTTTGGTAAAGCCCAAGTGGCGCAGCATGTCGAAGGTGGGGTCATTCAGCTTTTCGGTCGGAATGCCCAAGGTGCCGGTGCAGAAATCGGCCCCCAGCGTCCACTGGTTGAACACGAAGCGGATATCAAAGGCCGACGGCAGGGCCGCCTCAACCTTGGCGATCTCGGCGGGGCCGAAACCATGGCCGATCAGCGCGGTATGGTTGATACCGGGTGCCTGCCCCAACGTGCCATGACCCACCGCATAGGCGATGATCTCTTCGATCTCATTGCTGGGGTAGCCCAGCGTTTCCAACGCGCCCGGCACCGACTGGTTGATGATCTTGAAATAGCCGCCACCGGCCAGTTTCTTGAACTTCACCAAGGCGAAATCGGGCTCGATCCCGGTGGTGTCGCAATCCATGACAAGGCCGATGGTGCCAGTGGGCGCGATCACGGTGGATTGCGCGTTGCGGTAGCCATGTGCCTCGCCAAGGGTGATCGCCTCATCCCAAGCCTGACGGGCCAGCGCGATAAGGCGCTGATCGGGGCAGTTGGCATGATCCAACGGCACAGGCGTGACGTTGAGCTCCTCATAGCCATCTGTCTTGCCATAGGCGGCAGAGCGGTGGTTGCGCATCACCCGCAGCATATGCTCGCGGTTGCGCTCGAACCCGGCAAAGGAGCCAAGCTCGGATGCGATCTCGGCCGAAGTGGCATAGGCCACGCCGGTCATGATCGCGGTCAGCGCGCCACACATGGCCCGCCCCTCGTCACTGTCGTAGCCAAGGCCCATGTTCATCAGCAAGCCGCCGATATTGGCATAGCCCAGACCAAGGGTGCGGAAATCATAGCTTTGCTGCGCGATTTCCTTGGAGGGGAACTGTGCCATCATCACGCTGATTTCCAGCGTCAGGGTCCACAAACGGCACGCGTGGATATAAGCTTCGGCATCGAACTGACCCGCATGTTGGAAGGTCAACAGGTTCATCGAGGCCAAGTTACACGCCGTATCGTCAAGGAACATATACTCCGAGCAGGGGTTCGATCCGCGGATCGCGCCATCCTCGGGGCATGTGTGCCATGCGTTGACGGTGTCATGAAACTGGATGCCCGGATCGGCACAGGCCCAAGCGGCGTGACCGACTTTTTCCCACAGATCACGGGCCTTGATCGTCTTGGACACCTTGCCGCCGACGCGGTTCATCAGCGACCAATCGCCATCGGTCTCGACCGCCTTGAGGAAGGCATCTGTGACGCGGATGGAGTTGTTGGAGTTCTGGCCCGAAACGCTGGAATAGGCCTCGGAATCCCAATCCGTATCATAGGTCGGGAACTCGATCGCGGTATAACCCTGGCGTGCATAATCGAGCACGCGCTTGATATATGTTTCCGGGATCGACGCGGATTTGGCCGCGCGGATCGCTTTTTTCAGCGTGTCGTTCTTGGTAGGATCAACCGCATCGTCAATCGCGCCATCCCAGCCGCCGATCGCGGTGAAGATCGCATTGAGCATTTTCTCATGCGTCTTGGAGCCCGCAACAAGGCTGGCAACCTTTTGCTCTTCGATCACCTTCCAGTCGATGAAGGCCTCGATATCGGGGTGATCGGCATCGACGATAACCATCTTGGCCGCGCGGCGCGTGGTGCCGCCCGACTTGATCGCGCCAGCCGCCCGGTCGCCAATCTTGAGAAAGCCCATCAAGCCCGAGGATTTACCGCCGCCCGACAGCTTTTCACCTGCGCCGCGCAGATGGCTGAAGTTCGTGCCTGTGCCCGAGCCGTATTTGAACAAGCGCGCTTCGCGCACCCAGAGGTCCATAATTCCGCCCTCATTGACCAGATCGTCGGCGACGGACTGGATGAAGCAGGCATGCGGCTGCGGGTGCTCATAGCTCGAGGTCGATTTGGTCAGCTTGCCGGTCTTGTAATCGACATAGTAGTGACCCTGCGCCGGGCCATCGATGCCATAGGCCCAATGCAGACCGGTGTTAAACCACTGCGGGCTGTTGGGCGCGGCCATCTGGCGCGCAAGCATCAGCTGCATTTCTTCGAAATAAGCGCGCGCATCGGTTTCGGTGGTGAAATAACCACCCTTCCAACCCCAGTAGGCCCAAGCACCCGCCAACCGGCGGAACACTTGCCGCGCAGAGGTCTCGCCGCCCATGCGCGCGTCTTCGGGCAAAGCGGCCAACGCGTCGTCATCGGCGACCTGACGCCACAGGAATTCGGGAACACCCTTTTCCTTGACCGGCTTCAGCCGTGCGGGGACGCCCGCTTTGCGGAAATATTTCTGCGCGATGACGTCGGATGCGACCTGGCTCCAGCCCGCGGGCACTTCGACATTGTCCAGTTTGAACACGACTGTTCCGTCGGGGTTCCGAATCTCTGACGTTGTGGTGGTGAATTCGAGATCGGCATACACATCCGCGCCGGCTTTGGTAAATCTGCGTTCAATTTTCATCTGGCTGCCTCTTATAGCACTTTGTTCCCATCAGCATGGTCTGCCAGCGTCGTTGCGCTCTGACCGCATCGGGTAGCGAAAAGACAAACCTGCACGCGGCGAGCCCTGCGGCCTTCCGTTGCTCGACCCGTCACCCGGATCTTCGCTGATGTGCTGGGGTGTCTCCCCGTCCCCGTCGAAAACCACCATATCTAGTGTTGGCTTGTTCCGACCTACACAACCTGACGTAGGTGACCCTTACTGGTCAATCACTTTTTTGTCGGTCGTTGACCGAAAAATAGGTTGTAAAATGCCCATAAAATTTCACGCGCCTGACATGATCCGATTCCCTTTTGCGGCTGCAAAAAAGACCAGACGCCAATTCCGGCATTGATCGTTGAGGTTTAGGCCGAGTCATTGAACCGACACATGAAGCCGCTCCACATGCGGCGCGGCACCGCGGCATCGCGATGATCGTGGCAAAACTGCGGCACAAGATCTTGTGGAAAACGCAACGCACGCCAAGTGCTACGCCAATATGATGGGGATGGCCCCCAACCCGACACTACATATGGTGGTGATTTGTGAGAAATGGTCGGGGCGGCGAGAATCGAACTCACGACCTTCTGTACCCAAAACAGACGCGCTACCAGGCTGCGCTACGCCCCGACTGGCACCCCTTTAATGCGCCAATGCCGACTTGGAAAGCCCTGCCGATCACGGTGCACGACATGGCCAAGCCGCCATGTTCTGCGTGATGGCGGGATGGCGCATCACATCACCTGCATCAATGCCGAAATCCGCGGCCAGACCGCCATTGATCTCGAGGACATATTGGATGGCCTCGCCACCGGGAATCGCTGTGCGGTCAAAGGGGATCGCCTCGGCATGGACGCGTTCAATGGTGCCCGTGGCATCAGCAAAGATCATGTCCAATGGGATCGGGGTGTTTTCCATCCAAAAGCTCACGCTTTCGGGGCGTTCATAGACAAACAACATGCCCGCCATCTGTGGCATCTGCCGCACGAACATCAAACCCCGTGCGCGCGACGCGGGCGTGTCGGCCACCTCGACGCGAAAACGCACCGTGCCGAAATCTCCCTTGATCTCGACCTGATCGGCGCGACAGGCCCAAGCCTGTTGCGCCGTGCCAGCCAACATCATCAGCGCGGTCGCCGCGCCCAGAACAAACGGGCGCATGCGCACCTCCGTCAGACGTAATCCCAGCTGCGCACCTCGGCGGCCATATTGCCGCGCGGACCTTCGACGACCTTCATCGCCACGGCTTCCCCCGGAAGGAGATCGGCCAACCCACAACGGCGCAGCACCTCAGCATGCACGAACACATCTTCAGGGTTACCAAAAACATTGGCAAAACCAAAGCCTTTTGCTTTGTCGAACCACTTTACCCGCGCAGGCACAAAGGCCACACCC
>JAQCLA010000096.1 GCA_027592105.1 Pseudomonadota bacterium
GCGCAGAAAGGCGGCAAGGCTGTCACGATCAGCCATACTGGCAACTGGGGCTTGCATCAAAATTGCGCTGTCCGCGCCGCGCGCAAGGCGCAGATAGCGCCGCGCCGAAGCATCTCCCGCCAAGGGCGTTTGCGCCGCATCTTGCCAGCCCACATCACGCAAGAAGGGCGCAAGCGCGGCGGTCATGGGCGCACCATCGCAGGGGCAAGGCGGCCAGCCAGATCGCAGCCGGGCAGCGCGATCAGCGTGGCAATGCGCATCTCGGGGGTCTGGGGCGGTGTTTCGAGCCGCAAGCAGGCGGCGGTTGCGGGCCAATCAGGCGCGATCCGGTCGGGCCACTCGATCAGGCAGATCGCCTGTTCCATCGCCAGATCAAGGCCAAGCTCGATCACCTCGTAAGGGTCGGAAAGGCGGTAAAGATCGGCATGCCAAACCTCGGCCAAGGGGGTGTCATAGCTTTGAACAAGGGTGAAGCTGGGCGAAGGGATATCGGTGTTCTGCCCATCGGGGCCAAGCAAGGCGCGGATCACGGCACGGGCGAAATGGCTTTTGCCCGCGCCAAGCTGGCCTTGCAAAAGCACGCTATCGCCGGGGCGCAGAAGTTGCGCCACCGTCTGGGCCAGCGCGGCTGTCGCCTCGGGACCGGGCAGCGCACAGCTTTCATGCGCGATCCAACCCGTTGGCGGGGGCGCAAGCTCGGGATCGTTGGTGGGAATGGCCGGGGTATTCATCAAGGGCCAAGTTTAGCCATCCCACCCAAAGCTGCAACGCGCGATCGTGGTGCGCGGCGCTATTCCTTGCCATCGGTGGCAGGGCGATAGGGGCGGGCCGCCTCGGCAAACTGCTGTTGCGCGGGCATGGGGGGCGGCGCAAAGGGCGGCGGACTGGCCTGAATCGT
Organism: Pseudomonadota bacterium; assembly: GCA_027592105.1. Classification (GTDB taxonomy): domain Bacteria; phylum Pseudomonadota; class Alphaproteobacteria; order Rhodobacterales; family Rhodobacteraceae; genus Roseicyclus. Next base: position 899 of record JAQCLA010000096.1, read on the forward strand.
GATGGGGGCGTCCGGCGCTTGCCCCTCGGCCGCGGTCTTGCGGCAGTGAAAGCTGACCGCCATCGCCCCGCCGGAAAGCGGCACAACATCGACGCGAAAGGCGCGCCCATCGTCAAGCACGATCGCATCGCTCCAGCCGGCGCGATCGGATTGGGGCAGCGCGAATTGGCGAATATCCCCCCAAATGCCGCTGGGCCGCGCGCGGGCCTGCCATGTGCGGGTCGCCTCGGTCACCGACAAGACACCGATCACTGCGCCCGGTTCGACCCCCCATAAGGCGGCATAGGCGGCGTTGACCAAGCTCAGCCGCCCTTCGGCAGAAAAGACGGCCATGGCGGCGGGCATATCGTCGAGCAGCGCCTGATACATGTCCAAGTCGGATCGGAATTTGCGGGTCAGCGAAACCTCGGCGGTGATATCCTCGAACATGAAGGCCAGAGCGCCATCGGGATGGGGGCGGCCGATGACGCGAAAGCTTTGCCCGCCGGGCAGGGTCCAAAGCTCTTGAAAGGTGCCATCCTCGGCCCCGCGTTCAAGCCGCGCAATCTCGTCACGCCCTGAGCGGTAATTCTTGGGCTCTGGCATGCGCTGATGGTCACGCAATGCGTCGAGAAAGGCGAAAAGGCCGGGCCGGGCCGACAAGAATTGCGGTGTCAGCGTCGAGAGGGTGACCAAAGCGGGGTTGAACAGCACCAATTCGCGCCGCTTGTCGAAGATCGCCAAGCCGATGGGGAGTTGGGCGAATGTCTTGGACAGGGTTTGCACGAAATTGCGCAAGGATATCTCGGCCCCCACAAGCCGGTCGCTGGGCAAGGCGGTACACCACAGGCTGTTGTCGGCTTGGCGCGTCACGGCGACCTCGAACCACAGCGCGCCCTCGGGCGCAGTGGCGATGCCCGCATCATGATGCGGCAGTGCCAAGTGACAGCGGCGCAGGCTGCCGGGTTCCGGCGGTGGATCGAGATGATCGGCAAACAGGCTGGGCAATGGCCAAGTCACCTGTGGATGGCGCACCGATGCCACGCGCTCGACCAAGGCGACATAAGGGGCATTGGCCCAGATCACCCGGCCATCGGGGCTCATCCGCCAGATCGGGCAGCGAGCCGCATCGAGGGCTTGGCGGAGATCGGAAATCTCTTCATCCAGCGCCGCGAGGCTGGCGCTGTCGACGACCTGCCGACCGGTGCCTGCCTCGCACGGGCCGATGGTGATCACCAGCCGGTCATGTTCGACGCGCCCGGCGATGGATAAAAGATCCTGCCCGAAAGTGGCAGGCAGCAAGAAAGCCTCGCCCCGCCGCGCAAGACCGATGAAACGCGCAGGCAAGTCGGGGTTGAGCGGCTTGAGCGCGCGGCCAAGCAGGTCAAAGGCGCTGCTGCGGTCGGTGTCGGAACGCAGGAAGGCGTCATTGGGGTCGATCGCGGAAAGCAGATACCCCTCGCGGAATTCATAGCGGCGCGGCGCATCGGCGAACACCACGCCTTTGGCGGTTTGCGGCATGCGCGCACCCATTACATAGCTGGCGGCGACAAGCCCGATTGCGGCGCTGAGCAAGCTGACAGCAGCGAACAGGATCACGGTATAGAGTTCAGGCATTGTCTTACGCCCCTCATCTGTGCCCCAGACACAGCATGGACGCGAAGAGTTAACAGGGTGTTAAGTCCATGGGCGGACAGAAAGAGTTTCTTGTCCAATGCGCGGGCCTGTCGGCGCGCGCCCTAGATCGCGATGGGCCGATTCTCACCCAAGGGGCCGCTTTGTGCATCGGGCGGCAAGGCGATGGCGGCAGAGGCCCAGATCACCTCGACCACAGCGCCGGATTTCTCGGCCTTATCCTCGACTGACAGGAATGGGTCGGTGGCATTGTCGAAACTGACGCGCGCGCCGGCACGTTCCAGCAAGGTTTTGGCGATGAAAAGGCCGAGCCCCATCCCCTCGTAGCCGGGGCGAGCGGGGCTTTGGGCGCGGGCGCGGCGGCTGAGAAACGGGTCACCCAAGCGGCCAAGCAAATCTTGCGGATAGCCCGGCCCGTCATCGGTGATGCGCAGGCGGATATAGCCCGCATCCCAGCGTGCTTCGATCCAGATCTGGGTAGCGGCGAAATCGACGGCGTTCTGTACCAGATTGCGCAGGCCGTGGATCACCTCGGGTTTGCGCCAGATCACGGGTTGGGGTGCGGCTGCATCGCTTTCGGAAACGAAATCGTAATTGATCGCCACACCACGCGCGGCATGCGGTTCGGCGGCCTCGCGCACAACGGCGGCCAATGGGGCCGAGCGCATGTGCAGATCGTCTTTGCCCGCCTGCCCCATGGAGCGCAGGATATCGCGGCACCGATCCGCCTGATCGCGGATCAGCTTTGCATCCTCGGCCAATTGGGGGTGATCGCCCAATTCATCGACAAGCTCGGTCGAGACGAGTTTGATCGTGGCCAAGGGCGTGCCAAGCTCATGGGCGGCGGCGGCGACCACACCGCCCAAATCGGTCAGCTTTTGCTCGCGCGCCAGCGCCATTTGCGTGGCCAAGAGCGCTTGGCTCATCGAATGGGTTTCCGACGTGATCCGCCGCGCATAGGCCGACAAAAAGACGATGCCGATGGTGATCGCCATCCAAAAGCCGATCAAGAACATCGGCGGAAGTTGCAAGATATCGCCCGATTGCAACGTCAGCGGCACATGAAACAGCCCCAAGAGCGTGATCATCGCCACCGCCAGCACGCCCAAGATACTCGTCGAGCGCACAGTCAGCGCCGTCGCCGAGATGGTCACAGGCGCAAGGATCAACAGCGCGAAGGGGTTGTTCAACCCGCCGGTCAAGAACAACAAGAAGCTGAGTTGCGACAGGTCGAACAACAATGTCAGCATCGCGTCACGATCCGACAGGCGTTGGTTCTCGGGAAAGATCGTCATCGCCACAAGGTTCGACACGACCGATGCGCCGATGGCCAGGAAGCACAGCCCCAATTCGATCCTCAGCCCGAGCTGAAAGGAGGCAAAAACCACCGTCACGGTCTGGCCCAAGATCGCAAGCCAGCGCAGCACCAGCAGCGTGCGCAGCCGCACCCAATCGCTGCGCGCATCTTGGCGAACAAAATCGAATGCTGGATCAGGCAGCACAGTGGCCATTGGAGGGGCTTTCTGTCACAGGCGGCAGGTCGTGAATTGATAGAGCCAAGGGGCTAAGTAAGCAACGTAGCCCTGCATGGGCGCGTTTCGAGATATCGGAGAGCGTGAAAATGACCCGCATCTATGCCCTTGCCTCGGCCGTGTTGATCGGTTCGCTGATGCTGGGCGCAGCCGTCGCAGTCTATCTTGGTCAGACCCGTGGCGCATCGGATGACCAGTTCGCCCAATGCCGTGCCAGCGTGGTCGCAGGCGGCGCTGGTGCGATCGGCGGCCCCTTCACCTTGGTCGACGAGACTGGGCAAACAGTCAGCGACACCGATGTGATCACGAAGCCCACGCTGCTTTATTTCGGCTATACCTTCTGCCCTGATGTCTGCCCCTTGGACACGGTACGCAATGCCGAGGCGGTCGATCTCTTGGAGGCGGGTGGCCATGATGTGCTGCCGGTGATGATCTCGGTCGATCCGCTGCGCGACACGCCCGAAGTGATGGCAGCCTTCACCGCCAATATCCACGAGCGCATGTTGGGATTGACCGGCACGCAAGACCAAACCGATGCCGCCGCCCGCGCCTATCGGGTCTATCACCGCGCGAACCGCGAGGGTGACGACCCCTATTATCTGGTCGATCACACGGCCTTTACCTATCTGGTGCTGCCCGAACATGGTTTCGTGGAGTTCTTCAGCCGCGAGACAACACCGCAACAGATGGCCGAACGCACGGAATGTTTTGTAGAAGCAGGCAGTTGATTGGTTATTCCTGCTTGCAACGCTAAATTGACCGACAAGACTGATTGCCTGTAAGAGGGTTCAACCAAGCAAACGCCCGGAAGGAGACGCCGCATGTCACAAGAGCGCAGCCTCAGAGACATCGGACCCGATAAGACCTTGCTTCTCGTCGATGATGACGAGCCCTTCCTGCGTCGTCTGGAACGGGCCATGGAAAAGCGGGGCTTTACGGTGGAGGCTGCTGAAAGCGTGGCTGCTGGCAAGGCGATCGCCAATGCGCGCCCGCCTGCTTATGCGGTGGTTGATTTGCGTCTTGAAGATGGCAACGGGCTGGACGTGGTCGAGGCGCTGCGCGCCAAGCGGCCCGATTGCCGGATTGTCGTTCTGACAGGCTATGGTGCGATCGCCACGGCGGTGGCTGCGGTTAAGATCGGCGCAACCGACTATTTGTCAAAGCCTGCCGATGCCAATGACATCACCGCCGCACTTTTGGCCGATGAAGAAGAAATGCCGCCGCCGCCTGAAAACCCAATGTCAGCCGACCGGGTGCGGTGGGAGCATATTCAGCGGGTCTATGAGCTGTGCGACCGCAATGTCAGCGAAACCGCGCGGCGGCTGAATATGCATCGCCGCACGCTGCAACGTATTCTCGCCAAGCGCTCGCCGCGATAAGATCACCCCAAACGCCCCTTCCTGCTCGGAGAAACCGATGTCCCTGCGTGCAACGATCGCTGTCTGCGCGATGATCATCTTGTCGGGTTGCGTGACGACCCAGCGCGAACCGGCACCGCCGCCGATCTCGCTTGATGCGCAAGGGATTCAGCCCACGATCAGCGGCTTGCGCATCGATTTCGGGCGCGCGCAGGTGGGTGTGATCGACACCGTGTCGCGGTTATTGGGCGAAGGGCCGGATCAGATCGTCACTACAGCTGAATGCGGGCCGGGACCGATCACGGCGGCCAGCTGGGGCGACGGCTTGACTCTGAACTTTCAAGACGGTGCCTTTGTGGGTTGGGCGAACACCGACCCTGATCTGGCCGTGGCAGGCGGGTTTCGCGCAGGCCAGCCGCGCCTTGAGATGCCGCCGGTGAGTTTCCAGATCACCTCGCGCGGGACGGAATTCGCGCGTTCCGACATCGCGGGGCTCTTGACCGAGGGGGACGCGGCAATCCAGTTGCTTTGGGCCGGGCGCACCTGTTTCGCGCGGTAAGCTGCGTTCAGTCGAGATCGTAGCGTTTGCAGATCTTGTCGACGCGCATCCCATTGGCGAGGCGCTGATCGCTCAGGTGTTGCCAATCGCGAAAACCGCGCGATTGGTAATAGATCAGCCCGCCGGTGTTATCGGCGCGGATGGTTGCATTGATCCACTGATAGCCCAGATCGCGCGCGGCCTGTGCCGTGGCCGCAAACAAGGCAGAGCCGATGCCAAGCCCCGTTTTGCCGCGCTGCACGAAGGTCGAGATATCGGCCACCTCGGGCGGCAGGGCGGCATGGGGTTCGATATATTGAAAGCCCATGATCGCGGACCCGACTTCGGCGACATGACAGGCCGCACCGGGGGCGCTGAGAAGCGGGATGAAATCGGCCGCCGCGACTGTTTCGGTGCGCGCGGTGGTGCCGCCTGCGGCGATGATTCCGTTGAGCAGCGCGGCCATTTCGCGCGTGTCGAGGGGGGCGGCGCGGCGGATCAAGGGAAGCGCGCCCATCACAACGCCGCCATCAGGGCCGCATGGCGCGCGGTGAAGGCGTCGCGCACCGCCACGGGTGGGCGCAGGACCAATTCCAACCCTTGGATCAGCGCAGGATCGGGCGCGCCGAAAAAGCGGTCGGCCTCGGGCGCGGCAAAACCGGCAAGCTGGGTCGCCTCTAGCCAGGCCGAGAGTTTGTCGGCGCGTTTGATCAGCGACTTGACGGGTGCAGGCAAGATTGCGGGCAGGCCAAAACGCAGATGGATCGCGGCTGTCAGCCGCTCATCCAGCGCGCCATAGCCGGGGCCGACCGCCGCCTTGACCGGCGAGATCATGTCACCGATCACATATTCGGGCGCGTCGTGCAAAAGGGCCGCAAGCCGCCATTTCGCGGGCCAATCGGGTTTGAAGCGGCCGCAAATCACCTCGACCAGCAGGGAATGCTCGGCCACCGAATAGGCGTAATCGCCGCGCGTCTGCCCGTTCCAGCGCGCGACAAAGGCCAGACCATGGGCAATATCGACAATCTCGATATCCACCGGGGTGGGATCAAGCAGATCAAGCCTGCGGCCCGACAACATGCGTTGCCAAGCGCGGGGCGGGGTCTTGGGCATGGGCAACCTTTTGGTATTTCGCGGCTTGATAGCATCTGTGTGGGTTTGGGCCAGCCCCCAAAGGCCGCTTGGCATTGCCCGAGGGGTGTTCGAGTGCTAAGCGGCCATCAAAATTACCATGAGTAAGGATATACCAAAGTGAGCGATTATATCGTCAAGGACATCGCGCTGGCCGATTTCGGCCGCAAGGAACTGGATATCGCCGAGACCGAGATGCCGGGCCTGATGGCGCTGCGCGAGGAGTACGGGGCGAAAAAGCCGCTGAAGGGTGCGCGCATCGTGGGCTCGCTCCACATGACGATCCAGACCGCGGTTCTGATCGAAACACTGGCCGATCTGGGCGCCGATGTGCGTTGGGCGTCGTGCAACATTTTCTCGACGCAGGATCATGCGGCCGCAGCCATCGCCAAGGCGGGTATCCCGGTTTTCGCGATCAAGGGTCAGACATTGGAAGAGCATTGGGATTACCTCGACCAATCCTTCCAGTTCCCCGAGGGGCCGAACATGATCCTCGACGATGGTGGGGATGCGACGCTTTATGTTTTGCTGGGCGCGCGCGCCGAAGCGGGCGAAGAGATCATCCCCGTGCCGCAATCGGAAGAAGAGGCCGTAATCAAGGCGCAGATCGCCAAGCGCATGGCCCAAAGCCCCGGCTGGTTCACCAAGATCAAGGCCCAGATCAAGGGCGTGTCCGAGGAAACCACCACGGGCGTGCATCGCTTGTATGAATTGCAGAAATCGGGCCAGCTGCCCTTCCCCGCGATCAACGTCAATGACAGCGTCACCAAGTCGAAATTCGACAACAAGTATGGCTGCAAGGAATCGCTCGTTGACGGTATCCGCCGCGCCACCGACACGATGATGGCGGGCAAGGTCGCTGTTGTCTGCGGCTACGGCGATGTGGGCAAAGGTTCTGCCGCCAGCTTGAGCGGCGCGGGTGCACGCGTGAAGGTGACCGAGGCCGATCCGATCTGTGCGCTGCAAGCGGCGATGGACGGGTTCGAAGTGGTGCTTTTGGAAGATGTGGTGGATAGCGCCGACATCTTCATCACCACCACTGGCAACAAGGACGTTGTCCGCATCGAGCATATGCGCGCGATGAAGGACATGGCGATCGTCGGCAACATCGGCCATTTCGACAACGAGATCCAAGTCGCCGCGCTGAAGAACCACAAATGGACCAACATCAAGGACCAGGTGGACATGATCGAGATGCCCTCGGGCTCGCGGATCATCTTGTTGTCCGAGGGGCGTCTGCTCAACCTCGGCAATGCGACCGGCCACCCGTCTTTCGTGATGTCGGCATCTTTCACCAACCAAGTTCTGGCGCAGATCGAGCTGTGGACCCGTGGTGAGGCCTATGGCAACGAGGTCTATGTTCTGCCCAAGGTCTTGGATGAAAAGGTCGCGCGCCTGCATCTGGCCAAGATCGGCGTGAAGCTGACACCGCTGTCCAAGGATCAGGCCGACTATATCGGCGTGGCGCAGGAAGGCCCCTTCAAACCCGAGCATTACCGCTACTGAGCGCGCTCAGATCGCGTTTTTGGGCCGCCCCGAGGGGCGGCCTTTTTCATGGCGGTTTGTGGCTTGGCTGCGTCGTATCTATTTTCTTTTGAATTAATCTTTTGACAGCGGGGCCACCTTGGGTAACGTCGCCGCAGAGCTTGACCAGTTTGGGCAAGTCGGGACATGCGTTACTGGGAGTAAAGAGTATGGGCAAACGGGACGAGCTGATCG
>JAQCLA010000097.1 GCA_027592105.1 Pseudomonadota bacterium
AATAATGTATGATTACAGACGTATAGGGCCGCAGCATCTTCCCCCCTCTCAAGCGGATCTCGAGGTCCAAGGTTCACGGTCCGTGCAGCTCGCAACTTGGTTCCAATTGCGGGCTGCACCGAGAGGGCGCTGTGGTCCTATGCGGGGCGAGGAACCCCAAATGCAATTGGGGCCGACAAAATTAGGCGACTAAACAAGATAGGGGCTTTCCCTATGGAAAGGGGGGCCTGAAAAGGGGGGTAGGGGGTCCGTCCGTAGTGCTTTTGGCAGGGGCGGGATGAAAACGCTGGAGTTACCCCCATTGCGTTGGTGGGGTGCGCGTTCACCCAATTGTTCAAGGTCGATAAGCCGACCCCCAGATCATCCGCAACCTGACGCCGCGAAAGCCCGCTGGTCAGCGCGATCCGCACCGCATCCTTGCGAAATTCATCCGTTCTGCCTGTGCCCATGGTTCATCTCCTTTGCTGCACATTACGTGGTCAAAGGAGCGGCACCAAACCATGACAGGTCCAGCTCGCTTGGATCGCAGCCCTGATCTTCGGCGTCGTCGTTGCCTGCTTGTGAAGAGAAATCAGCATGTCGCATCCCCATCCCGAACCTCGCGCAAAATCGATCGTGCCATGAAAAATGCAGATCGACGAGGGTCTATGTGATAATCCGGGATGGAACAACTAGTAGCACCATGCTCCCAGCACCACTCAGTTCGACATATTCAAGGGAAAATGCGCCACACGCACGCCCTCGATCACCTCGTCGGCGGCCTGCATGATGGCGCGGGCCAGAACCGGGTCGAGCCGCCCCTGAGACGCGTTTACAGCTGCCGCAGCTCGTTTGACCTGCGCGAGTGCCTGGATCAGTGACGGGAAATGGCTGATGGGAATGCCGCTGGCACGAAAGTTCTCGACCGCGCGTTGGGTTTGTGCGCCTCAGAGCGCGTGATCGGGGATTTTGATACGCCCCAGCGGATCCTTGTCCTCCCGCATCATGCCCCTTTCGAATGGTGGAGCCAAAGCCGGACAAAAGCTGCCTCTGCTGTCTCCAGCCCGCCGTTCTGCACCCCAGACTCCCAAAGGGGAAACCCTGCCGCATAGGTGCCCGGGGCAAGGCCGCCGGCCTCACAGGCAGAAACAGCCCGCAGAGCGCATCCGCGTTGATGGGCTTCTGACAACGCTCGATAAAGCGCCGGATCGGGCGGGGCGGTACCAGCGCCAAAGACACGCAGCACGCAACCGTCAAGTTCGGACAAGGCCGCGCGAACCATAGCAACTGGAATACCTGGCGTCAGGGTCAGGATGCCAATTCGGGCCGGACCAAACCTGCGGGCCGGAGGCAGAGGCAGAGGCGCCTGAGGCACAGCGCGAAAGCTGTCGACCTCATGGCTATCGTGTTTCACAAGGCCCTCAGCGGGGATCAGGCGCCCGGCAAAGGCCAGCCAGACGCCGGGACCCGGCTGCGCCGACAGCGCGAGGTCAAGATTGCCCTCGGCATCGCCTTCGGTTCCCAGCGGGGCCATGGCGCCGCACAGGATGACCGGAGCGTCCCGACCAACCAGCGCTTGGGAAAGCGCAGCACCGGTGTAGGCCATTGTGTCGGTGCCATGGGTCACGATGACCGGCTCGTCGCAGGTCTCGATCAGGTCAAGCAGGCGGTTCCAATCGGCTGCGCCAATGGCCGCGCTGTCGACTAGCGGATCAATGGCCGTCACCCGCGCCCGTTCGCCGACCGCCGCCTCGACCACCCCCATTTCCGGGACAAGGCCTTGTGGCGATGGCCTCATCCCGATCGTGCCACCTGTATGGATCAAGCGCATCAGCCTACCCAGAACGCTTTTTGAAGGTCGCCGAATTCCGATGGTGGGCCTTCGAACTTGTTGCGCCCCAGTTCCAGCACATAGACATAATCCGCGATCCGTAGGGCATGGCGGATTTCCTGATCGACCAGAAGGATGCCGAGCTTATCCCGGTCGCGCAGGTCGCGCAGCATCTGATAGATCTCTTCGGCATAGGTCTTGGACATGCCCGCCGTTGGCTCATCGACCAAAAGAACTTTGGGTTCGCCCATCAAGCCTACATTCCCCAAGTGGCATGCTGTCTGACGCGAAGATCGCCTGAAGCCGACCGCCGGACAAGCGTTTTTCGCCCTGCGCGGCAGCTGTGGTCGCAAAGGCTGCTGAAACAGCGCGGATCAGGCCGCGAAACCGCCGTGTTCTTGCTCGGCGATGGTATTTTTCAGCGCGGCGGACAGACCCGTCCTGCCGCTTTCATTCAGTTTGGGCGTGGATGGCGGTCATGCGCATGACGGGGTCGCTCGCAATCGGCGGATGGCGGCGAGGATGGCGCGGACCATCGGGACGGTGACGGCGACCTCGGCCAGCTGGAAGGTGATGGCGCGGGCGTGACGGACCACACGTGCCCCGATCTTGATCAGCTTCATTTGCAGGCTGGTCAACGACCAGTCGGCCAAAGCGCCTACGTCGTAAGCTGGGTGTGATTTTCTCACATCACCGCCTTGACACCGCAGCCCGTGATCATAATTGCATGCCAAATCAACTTGATCCGATGCTGCCATGTCACCGACCGCTACAGTTGTTTCATCTGTGTTCTTGATCGCCTTGCTGATTATCTTGGAATTTCAGCTATTCTTTTTCTAGACGGCCGCCGCGCTAATCAGCGAGGATGGGTAGGCAGATCGCACAGCTCGCCCAGATAGCGGGCAAGGGGCACCAGCCGGTGGCCTTCCTCGCAATCGGCCTCATCGAAAAGTCCGATCTCGATTGAGAAATCATCGGCGCTGGCTTCGAGCGCGTCGCGGGGTTCGGTGAGTTTTGGCATCATATTCATCGGGCATCCTTTGCGAAGGTCTGCCCAAGTGTCTGCAAATGCCGTGCCAGCGTCTCAGTTCAGGACGAAGGATGTGATCATCGCATTGTCGATCTCGATCTTTTCGCCCAAGGTCGTGAATTCCGCGTTCAGCGCGTCGCGGATGCGCAGCGCCAGCGCGTTGCGCACAGCGGGGTCGCGGACCTCCTCCTCGCTCATGCCTTGCATTTGTGCCAGCACCACCGGGCGCAGCTGCGCCTCCATCTCTGGGAGGCGAAGCAGTACCACATCGCCCACAAAAGGCGAGCCAAAAACCGAAAGCGAAACTTCCATGCTAAACAGGCGTTTGGTCATGCCGACATTGCCGGTAAACGGCATGGTGAAGCTGAAATAGCGATAGGCGGGCGGGATGATCGCGCCCTCTGCGTCGCGCTCGACGTCTTCGGCCTCAGCCTCGGGCATGGGTTCCACGACGGGTTCTGGCGGCGCGATCAGACCATTCTCGATGCGATAGGTCGTGAGCCGATCCGTCTCGGGCGCGATCATCGTGTGACCGGCCGCGAAGACGCCGATAATTACGGCACCCGGCCCGACATAGAGCAACCCTTTTCCAAGTCGTTTGAGCACGGTCCACTCCGTTTCTGTCATCAATATCTACGACGCAAATGGGAAAAATGTAAGTCTGCGGCCCAGATGCGTCAAACTATTGGCGCGGGGGCGGCGATGGCGCGGTTCTTGCAAACGGTTCCCTATGAAAAAGATTTTCGCCTTTGTGCCGCCGCGTGGTTGCTTGCGCCGCACGTTCCGTGCGGCCTGTGCCGTCTTGGCCTTGGCCGCGACTGCGCCGTCAGTGGCGGGGGCAGGGGTCGTGCCCGACTGCGAGGCGATGGCCGCCCGCATCGGTGCCGCAGAAGGGTTGCCCGCGGGGCTCTTGCCCGCGATCTCGCGCATTGAGTCCGGGCGGCGCATCGAACGGTCGGTGCGCGCATGGCCATGGACGCTGAACCATGCGGGCAAGGGCCTTTATTTCGAAACCCGCCAAGAGGCGCTGCGCTACCTACGCGAGACCGTCGCCGAGGGGCCGCGCAACATCGATGTCGGCTGTATGCAGGTCAATCATTACTGGCACGGCGAGAATTTCCCCTCGCTCGAGGCGATGATCGATCCAGAAACCAATATCCGCTACGCTGTGCGCTTTCTGAAAGAGCTGCATGCAAGAGAGGGTTCATGGGAAGAGGCGGTGAAGAACTACCATTCCCCCGATCCTGAACGCGGTGCGCGCTATCACCGCGGCTTTGTGACAGCGCGTGCCGCCATTGACCCGAGCGCTTCGGGACGCAGCGATGTGATGTCGGTCGCGGATGCCGCCGCCCTAAGTGGGCGAGAGGCGATGATCGCGGGTGGTCTGTTCGGGCAGGGATTGCCAAGCGCGATGGGCGGCGTTGCACCTTACGGGGCCACTGATGCCACTGCTCCGATCGTTGTCACCGAAGCGGCCACGCAGACCGCCTATGATGCGCTCTTGGCGCTGCTGGCCGAACGCGACGGTGAAGCCATGACCTTTTTTCTGACCGAAGTCGAGTTGGCCGAAACCAGCCAATCGCCCGTCTTGCGGAGCAAGTGGACCCACGTCGAGGCGTTTCGCGAAATGTTCAAGACCGATCCTTAAGGCCAAGACCTTAACGCAAGAAGTCAAACAGGCTTTGTTGCGAGAGCTTGGCAAAGACCTGCTGCGCGGCGTCGCGATTGACCAGCAGGCTTTGCAGCTTGCTGATGACTTCGGCGATATCGGCGTCTTCGATCCCGCTCCGGGTTTGTGCGACCAAAAGGTCTTTGCGGTTCAGCGCTTCGGATTGAACATCGGCTGCGTTAAAATAGGCACCAACGCGGGCGCGTTGCAGCCCCAGATGCGCGATCCCGGATGATAGTTTTTCGATCGAGGAACTGATCGCCTGATCGGCGTCCGCAAGCACACGCGGTGCACCGGTTGCGGCGTTTTGATCATTGATGGGCGTGATGGTCATGCCCGTGCTGACAGGGCTTGTGGCGACATTGCGACCCGCGATCTTGTAGTCGCCAAAGCTGATGGTGCCACCATCTTGCGCAGTGACGAAAACGCCGCTGCCGTTTGTTTCTGCGGCAGCGCTCAACCCAGTCGCGTCTCTGACCGCATTGATCGCAGCGACAAGAGCATCGGGAGAGCCAGCTACCAGCTCGGCTGAGATGCGTGCCGACCCAATCGGACCCGTAATCGTGACCTCGTGCAGTTGCGGTGCGCGGTCCGCGCTGATGTCGATGCGCACCCGACCGCCCGTCATGGTGAGGGCGGTGGTGCTATCGCCCGCCGTCTCAAGCGATGCCGCAAGACCGTTGAATATGTCGAAGACCGACACTGGCCCATCGGCGGTTTCAATCCGCATGAAGGCCTCGGCGCCATTGACTGCAGTGGTCAACGCCAGATCACCAGAGGCCAGAACCGTCGTCTGGCCCGTGTCGCCCGCATAGCTTACCGCCCCGTGTGCGCCTTTGACAAAGGGGGTTTCGCGCGTCGCATAGCCGCCGAACAAAGCCTGTCCCCGGTCGTCGGTGGTATTGGCAAGCCCAACAAGGCTTTCGCGCAGTTGCACCACCTCGGCCCGGATCGCTTGGCGGTCAATCTGTGAGTTGGTGTCATTGGTGGCCTGAATGGCCAGTTCATTGGCCCGAATAAGGATGTTCTGAACACTTTCAAGGATCGTGTCAGACAGCCCAAGGCGGGTCTTTGCAGAGCCGAGATTGTCCGAGAACCGCTGAACGTCCGCCTCCATTTCCTTGATCGCAGAGAGCCGTGCAGCCGCAACTGGGTCTTGCGAGGGGCGCAAATCCTTTTTGCCGCTTGCGATCTGTTCTTGATAGGCGTTGGCCTGTTCGGTCAGCCGGGCAATGCCCCGGATGGCTTGGTCGTTGAACGTCTTGGTGCTGATCGGCATCTGCGCCTCCGGTTACGAGATCGCGTTGAGCAAGGTATCGAGAAGATCGCTGGCGGTGCGCAGTACGCGCGCCAGCGCTTGGTAGGCTTGTTGCTGTTCCAGCAAGCGCGCCGCCTCGTCGTCGAGATTAACGCCTGAATATTCGGCTTCGAGTTCCACAGCCGCATCGCGCCGCGCCTCGGCGCTGCTTTGCGCGACGGTGGCTGAGCGTGTGTCGGCACCTGTGTTGGTCACAAGGCTCGAGAATTCCGCCGCAAAGCCGCCAAGTCCAGTCTTCAATTCGCCATCGCCAAGGGCAAAGAGCGCGACCGCATTGCGACCATCGCCGGTGCCGTTCTGGTTGGCTTCGACATAAAAACGATCACCGGTTTCAAGCACGCCGTTCAGATCAAACCGCATGCCATAGGCGGTGAAACTGCCGTTTTCCTCGACTATGCGCGTGGCCATCGAATGGCCCGAGTTGCGGTCGATGATCTCAACCCGGCGCGCCGCGCCATCGACGATCCGCACCTCAAGCGCCGCGGGGGTGGGGGTCACGGTCTGCGCCTCGCCAAAGGCGGCGGCAATCCGGCGTGCGCCGCTGCCCGTGGCGATCACGATCAAATCTTCGCCGGGCAGATTGCCAAGCGTCAGGCGTTCGGCCACCAAGCTTGTTGCCGTGGCGCTGAGTTGCACCGCATCGCGACCGGTCGAGGCGATGCGCAGCCCCGTTGGCCCAAGGATGATCTCGGCATCGGCGCTGACCAGCCCAAGCGCATGCGCATCGACCGAGGGGCGCAGACGGAAATCGGCGATCCCGCTGCTTTGTGGCACCAAAAGCTGTGCCACCATCTGACTCCCGCTGGTGGTGAAGGTAAGGCTCACACCTTCCCCGCCGCTCGACGTTATCGGCGAACTGCCGCCCCAAGGGAATGTTAGTGTCGTGTTGGTGCCGTCAATGACAGCATCGATGCTGAAACTGGTTGCACCCACGGGTGCTGTGACCGCGCGCCCGGTGAGCCCTGCACTCGCCCCCGTGACACTTAACCCGAAGGCTCTCGCATCGACCGATGCTGTCTCGGATGACAGACGAAGGATCTGGCCGCTCAGGCTACCACCCGTAGCAGCCACCGTGAGCATGTTGTTTTCATCAAAAAACGCCGTGATCCGGCCAGCCTCGGGGCCGGAGACCGCGATCTCGCCATCCACCATGGTCAGGCCATAGCTTTGGCTGCCCAAAAGGATTTGAACCGTCGTCCCGTCGGCGGGCTTGGTTATGACCGCAAGGCCCGTCAGGGTTGGCACTGTGCCAAGGCTGCGTAGCTCAGCCGCCATGGCTTGCGCGACGGCGGCGGGGTCAAGGTGGGACAGGGTGGCGCTGTCGATCTCGGCGCTGAGCGTTGACGTGTCGTTTGTGCCCGCTATTGCGACCGACAGCCGTGTTGCAGCCGCGATCGCGGCGAAACCCTCTGGATCAGCCTCGGCCGTATCGAGGCCCTCGGACAGCGTAAAGGAGAGATCTTGCCAGCGTCCGGCTGGATCGACCTGGCGGGCGATCAACCCGTCGCTGAAGGCATCGGCGCGACTGTCAGCGCTTTCGCCTTGCCATGTCGCACTAAAAGATTGGCTGCCCGAAAGCGTGATATCGCCGCCAAGCCGCAGCGCCGTGTTGCCGTTTACACTAGCAAGCGTGACCGCACTGCCGCGCGCGGCGGCAGTGTCGCTGACGGGGGTGGCCGTAAAGCTGCCGCCGCTTGAGGTGATCGCCCCAAGCACCAGATCATCGCCACTGTCCGAGACAAGCACGAGACGATCAAGCGCTGTGCCAAGGGTCGCCACGACGCCTGTGTCTTGACGGCGCGCATTGATGGCGCTCGCGAGGTTTTCGAGCGAACCGTCCGTGACATTTGCGGATATTGCGATTGGTGCTTCGTTTTTTGCAGCAAGCGTAAATGCGACAAGCCCGTTGGGCACCTGCGACAAGGCAAGCCGGGTAGAAGCTTCGGCACGAATGCCTGTATCAGCCATAGCGGCATTGATCCGCTCGGCGATGATACCAGCTGAAATCCCAGCAGGGATCGCGATTTGCTCACGCTCGCTGCCGATTGTCAGTGCCAAGGTGCCGACCGTGGTGCTTGAAACGGCTGCACCATCGCCCAGGATCAGGCTTGGGGCGGTCCCGTCTGTCGAGATGGTCAAGACCTCAGCCCCGGCGGTCGTGCGCCGGACCACTTCCATCCCTCGGTATCCGACCCCGCCGTCGCCGTTAAGAAAGTCGGTCCGATACTCCGCCTCGGCCAAAAAGCCGTTGGCTTCAGTCAAAAGACCAACAATGTCAGCCTGGCTGAGTGCAGTTCCCGCGATCTGACGCCCGTCGCGGGTAAAGACCTGTAGGTTGCTTACATTGGGCGAACCGGTCACGACATTGCCGGCAAGTGTGTCGATACTGGCGGCGGTGATGGCCCCTGTGTTGGTGGCGCTGGCAATCGTCAGGCTGCCCCCTGATCCTGCCGCAAACAGGCCAAGATCAGCAAAACCTGTGCCCGCAGCCGTCCGCAGCGTGCCTGCATTCAGCATGCGTGCAAGATCGCCCACATCTGATCCGGGTTGATCGCTGATATAATCCTGAAAATCTGTCAGATTGAAGCTATGGCCCGTAGCATTCAGCGTAATGGAAAACGTGCCAGCTGCGGCTGTTTGCGCCTCTGTCATTGAAAAGCTGACGCTATCTTGACGCCCCATCGACACCAGATCGACCGAGCTGGTGCCCGCTGGGATCACGCCCAGCACGCCGTTCTGGCGTAGCGCCGTGGCCGACAGCGTCGAAAGATCGTCACGCAGCAGTTTTGTGATATCCGTCAGCCCGGTTGCGGCCTGGGCCGCGATGGCGGCGGCTTCAAGCGTGGTGTCGGCGGTATTCGTGATATCGGCTTGGCTGAGCAAAAGGC
>JAQCLA010000098.1 GCA_027592105.1 Pseudomonadota bacterium
GGATTGGCGCGTATGGCCATGTGATCCGGGCAGGTCCGACCTTGACCAAGATGATGGGGCAGGGTGAACTGCGTGGCCAACCCGCCTTTGAGCTCATCTTGATCCGCCGTCCGGGCATGGTCGATAGCCTTGATGGGCTGCACGATCTGACGGGCCAGCGTCTGGGGTTGATCTTGCGCCATGCACCGCATTTGCCGCTGCGCGGGGCGGCTGTGGCGCTGCCTGACGCGGCGGGGGTGATCGTCGATCTGTCGCTGGGCCTGTCGTTCTCGCGCGGGGTGGCCGAGTTTGGGCTGACCCTCAATGATTTCTCGCCCTGCGATCAAACCATCGAACTTTTGTATCTGCATGAGGCCAACAGCGCCACAACCGCCCTGTCGCAACATTTGACCGCGCGGCTGCAAAATGCCCGCGCCGAGGCGCAGGCGCAGGCGATGACCGATCCCTTGACCGGATTGGCCAATCGTCGCGCAATGGATGCCGAGATCAACCGCGCCTTGGCCGATCATGCCCATGACTTCGGCCTGATGCAGATCGACCTCGACCTGTTCAAACGGGTCAATGACAGCTTCGGCCATGCCGCAGGTGACGCGGTGCTGGAGCGGGTCGGGCATGTCCTGCGTCATCAGCTGCGCTTGGGTGATATGGCTGCCCGTGTCGGTGGCGATGAATTCATCGTGCTGATCCGCGACTGCACCGAGGCCGAAGATCTCGGCCGGATCGCCACGCGTTTGATCGCCGCTTGCGAAGTGCCGGTCAGCTATCGGGGGCAGCTTTGCCAGATCTCGGCTTCCATCGGGATCGCGGCAGTCACCACCTACCCGCACCGCCCTGACCTTGATCAGCTTTTGGCTGACGCCGATGCCGCGCTTTATAGCGCCAAACGCGCGGGTCGGGGGCGCTATGCGTTTCATGGCAGCGCGCCCATCGTGGTGAACGCCGCCCAGCCGGTCACGCATCGGCGGCGGGCCGATGATCTGCCGCCCGGCGGGTTTCGCCGCCGCCAGAATGACAGGGTGCCGCGCCCCGATTGAGGCGGGCCTGACCCGCGCTATCTGAACATCCAGGTAATCCGCGCAAGGCAGGCCGATGACAGACCACCCCGATCTTCCCATGCGTGCCGTGCCATCGGGCCGATTTGCGCGCGCGCAACATATGGGCGGGCTTGCCACCGGGCTTGTGGGCGGCATCGCGTTTTCGGGGGCGGCGGCGCTGCTCAAGGGGCAGCGGCCGCGCCTGCAAGATCTGGTGATGACACCGGCCAATATCGCGCGTCTGACCGCGCGGCTGTCGGAAATGCGTGGCGCGGCGATGAAGCTGGGCCAGCTTTTGTCGATGGAGACAGGCGGGTTATTGTCGCCTGAATTAGAGGCGATCCTTGCGCGGTTGCGGGCAGGCGCGCATGTTATGCCGCCTGCACAGTTGAAACAGGTGCTGACAGACAGCTACGGCCCTGATTTTCGCACGCTTTTTCGCAGCTTCGACACAAGGCCGCTTGCCGCCGCCTCGATCGGGCAGGTGCATCGCGCGCTGGCCCCCGATGGGCGGGCCCTAGCGGTGAAGTTACAATATCCCGGTGTGCGCGACGCCATCGATAGCGACCTCGACAATGTAGCGGCGTTGATCCGCTGGTCAGGGCTTTGGCCGCGCGAACTCGATATTGCCCCGCTCTTGGCCGAGGCGCGCAGGCAATTGCATGAGGAGGCCGATTATGCGCGCGAGGGGGCGGCGCTGGCGCGTTTCGGCACGCTTTTGGCGGATGACGTGCGCTTTGTCGTGCCAGCCCGTGACGCGTTGCGCAGCAGGCCGAACGCCTTGGCCATGAGCTTTGTCGCCTCTGAGCCCATCGAAGCCTTGGCGAAGGCAAAACCCGAGATCCGCGATGCGGCGGTCAGCGCGCTGATCGAATTATGCTTGCACGAGTTGTTCACCTTTCGCGTGATGCAGACCGATCCGAATTTCGCCAATTACCGATGGAACCCCGAAACAGAGCAGATCGTGCTGCTCGATTTCGGTGCCACGCGCGAGATTTCGGTCGAGGTTTCATTGGCATATCGCGATCTCTTGCGCGCGGGGCTGGCCGATAACCGCGCCGCCGTGCTGGCCGCTTTGACGAAGATCGGCTTTATCAAACCCGATCTGGATGCCCGCCACCACGCCGCGATCCTCGACATGGCCGAGATGGGCTTTGGGGTGCTGCGCGGACCGGACCCTTTCGATTTTCACGGCAGTGATTTCGCCGACCGCTTGCGCGCGCGGGGAATGGCGATCGGCGGTGAGCGTGAGCTGTGGCATCTGCCACCTGCCGAGACCTTGTTTTTGCAGCGCAAGATCGGCGGGCTTTACCTTTTAGCGACGCGGCTTGGCGCGTGGGTGGATGTGGCCGGCTTGGTGCGCCGCTTTACCTGACCCGACAGCCGCGCTTGACCTTGCTGCGCGTTCACGCGACAGCTTGCCCATTGGCTTGAGTGAGGTAAGAGCATGACGAACCCCTGCATCATCTGCGTTGCGATCACTGGCTCGGTGCCGCGCAAGGAAGACAATCCAGCGGTGCCCACCACGATCTCGGAACAGGTCGAAAGCACCCATGAAGCCTATGAGGCGGGGGCGTCGATCGTACATGCCCATGTGCGGATGGATGACCAAACGCCGACCTCTGACCCCGAGCGTTTCGCGCGGTTGAAAGAGGCATTGGAGAAGCATTGCCCGGGCATGATCTTGCAGTTCTCGACGGGCGGCAGGTCAGGTGCTGGGCGCGAGCGGGGGGGCATGTTGTCCTTGGCACCCGATATGGCCTCGCTCACGGTGGGCTCGAATAACTTCCCCACGCGGGTCTATGAAAATAGCCCCGATCTGGTGGATTGGCTGGCGTCGGAAATGTTGAAGTATAAGGTGAAGCCCGAGATTGAAGCTTTTGATCTTAGTCACATTTTTCAAGCTGCAAAGATGCAGGCAGATGGCCGCCTTCAAGGGCCGCTTTATGTGCAATTCGTGATGGGTGTAAAAAACGCCATGCCTGCCGACAAGCGCAGTTTCGACTATTTTGTGGAAACGCTGGGCCGGCTTGCGCCTGATGCGCAATGGTGTGCTGCAGGCATTGGGCGTCATCAGATCGAGGTCAATGAATGGTGCGTGGCCGCAGGTGGCCATTGCCGCACGGGCCTTGAGGACAATATCCGTATCGACCGCGATACTTTGGCCCCCTCCAATGCCGCCCTCGTGCGGCGGGTGGTGGATCTTTGCGACCGCTACGCGCGCCCTGTCGCCACCGCGGCACAGGCCCGCGCGATCCTTGGCCTTGATGCCGCTTAAGCGTGTTCTGTGATGGCCGGTTCACCGGCCATCACGAAACCTGCATTCTACTCCCCGACTGCGGTCGTGGGTTTTTTGCGCCGAAAAAGCTTGAGCGCGGGCAGCAAGATCAAGATGATCGCAATGATCGTGATCGGCCCGGCCACGGGGCGGTTGAAAAAGATCATCGGATCGCCCGATGATAAAAGCAGCGATTGGCGCAAGGTGGGCTCGGCGATGGGGCCAAGCACGATGGCCAGCACGGCCGGTGCCAAAGGGTAATCCAAGCGGCGCAGCACCAAGGCCCCGAAGCCGAAGAACAAGATCAGCCAGATATCGAACATATCGCGCGTTGCGGCGTAGCCGCCCACGATCGACAGGACGAAAATCATCGGTGCCAGAATGGTGAACGGCATGCGCAGCATCCAGATGAACACCGGGATGAAGGCCAGATTGATGAACAAGGCCGCCATGTTCGAGATATAGAACGACCCGATTAGGCCCCAGACGAACTCCGACTCGTCCACGAAAAGCCTTGGGCCGGGCACCAGCCCCCAGATCACCATGCCACCCAGCAAGATCGCGGTGGTGGGCGACCCCGGTATCCCCAGCGTCAGCATCGGCAGCATCGACCCGGTCGAGGCCGAGTTATTGGCCGCCTCGGGTGCTGCGATCCCATCGACACTGCCACGCCCGAATTGCTCGGGCTTGCGCGAGGTCATCTTGGCCACGCCATAGGACATGAGCGAGGCGGGCGTGGCCCCGGCAGCGGGCAGGATGCCCACGAAAAAGCCCAAGAAAGAGCCGATGGCGGTGCCTTTCCAGCCTTCGCGTATGGCCTCGCCCGCATCCGACATCATGCCGCGCGCGGTCATCTTGGGGGTGTTGTTCTCAACCTCGCCACGGGTCTGTTCGATGGTCCAAAGCATCTCACCGATACCGTAGACCCCGATGGCGAGAACCAAGAAACCGATCCCTTGCAAGAAGGCGTTGATGTCGAAGAGCACAAGGCGCGGCGCACCGGAAATCTGGTCAAATCCGATCGCGCCCAGCACAAGGCCCAGACAGATGGACAAGACGGTTTTTGGGATATCCTCGCCGCCCAAGCCCACGAAGGTGGCAAAGGCCAAGAGCATCAGCGCGAAAATCTCGGGCGGGCCAAAGGACAGCGCCACGCTTGCCAGAACGGGTGCAAAACCGGTGAAGATGATATTGGCCACCGAGCCACCGATGAAGGAGGCGATGGCCGCCGTCACCAACGCAAGACTTGCGCGACCCTTCATCGCCAAGGGGCGGCCATCGAAGGTCGTGGCCACCGCTGTCGATGCGCCGGGAATACCCAGCGTCACCGAAGAAATCGCGCCGCCATACATCGCGCCATAGTAGATCGCGGCCAGAAAGATGATCGCGCCACTGGGCGGAACCAAGAAGGTGATCGGCAACAAGATCGCCACGCCATTGACCGAGCCAAGCCCCGGCATCGCGCCGATGAACAGGCCGACGGTCACACCGACGAAAATCAGCAACAGGTTCAGGGGTTGCAGCGCAATCAGCATGCCATCCCCGAGAAGGCCTAGAATTTCCATGATGCGATGCGCCTAGTAGATGATGTCATAAAGGAAATCGAACACCGGGTCGGTGAACGACATGCCCGTGGGCATGGTGATCCGCATCAAGCCTTCGAAGAAAAAGAAGAAAAGCAGCGGCGTCGCGAGCGACAGGATCAAGCTCAGCGCAAGCGAATGCCTGCCGAGAAACCAAAGGTAATAAAACAGAAAGACGGCAATCGCGCCGTACATCGAGATGATCTCGATCAGCCCGATGAACGCGATCAGGCCGCCGCCTACCAACCCGATGGTGCGCCATCCGTGGTTGTCGAAAAAGGGCTCGTCCGACTGTGACGGCGGGCTAGTGCGCCGCCACCAATTCAGCGCGATCATCGCGCAGCAAATCAGCATGATGCCCGAGAGCCAGAAGGGCCAGGCACCACCGCCCGGCCCTTGGCCGCGAATGAAACCGATGGGCAATTCGGCGCTCTTGACCATCAGATAGATGGAAAAGAGCGCCAACACCCCGGCTGTCAGTATTTCGCCGTAGCGCATGTTTTTGTCTCGTCGTTAGTGGGCGGGGTAGCCCGTCGCCTCAACCGTCGAGTTGTGACAGCAAAACCCGGTGGCTTTCGACCTGCGTGTCCCAATAGGCGCGCTGTTCGTCGGCATTCATCCACAACGGCGAGAGGCTTTCGGAGGCAAGATAGCCTTGCCATTCCTCGGTCTCGTACACCTTTGTAAAAAGGTCTTGGTAGTATGCTGCCGCTTCGTCGGACATTCCCGGTGCGCCGACAATGGCACGTTGGTTGTAATACGAGAAGTCATGCCCAAGCTCGCGGATGGTGGGTACATCCGGATAGGCCGGAATGCGCTCATCCGAGAAAGCCAAAAGTGGTACGAAATCGCCCGCCTCGTAAAAACCCTTGGCCTCGGCCGGGTTGTTGACGGTTGCCATGATCTGTTGCCCGGCCAGATCGCGTGCCACTGCACCACCGCCATCGTAAGGAATATACTTCACATCAATGCCGTAAGCCCCAGACATGAACGCGATGACGATCGAATCTTCCTGACCCGTGCCGGTGCCACCCATGACGAACTCACCATTCATCGCACGAGCCTGTGTTAAGAAGCCTTCGAAATCGGTGATGCCGGAGTCAACATGCATCCAAAGCACGAAAGGGTCGACGCCCATCATCGCTACGGGCGTAAAGCTTTGGATATCAATGCCCAGATTTTCCTGGCGCAGCGGCGTGGTGAAGAAGGAATTCAGTGTCACGAGGATCGTGTGATCCGGATCGGACGCGCTGCTGACATGGATCAGCGCCTCGGCGCCCGAACCGCCACCCTTGTTGTTGGGAACCAAGGGCCGCGAGGTCATGTCATGTTGTTCGGCGACCGATTGAATGAACCGCGCAATCTGGTCAGCGCCGCCGCCGGGGCCCGCCATGATCACGAAATCGATCGGGCGGCGCGGCTCCCACTCTTGTGCCAGTGCCGCCATCGGTGTCGTTGCAAGAAGTCCGGCACAGGACAGCTGCAGAAGTGCACGCTTCGTAATCGACATCAAACATCCTCCTTGTTCGGAATTGCGACGGCGACCGGGTGGCCGCGCGTCGCGTCGATGGAGAGGTAACTATATTACGTAAGTCGCACTTCAAGTATTATTTTATTTCGCGATGAAACTAAATTTCAATGCGCCATCACAATCGGTAATTTTGCTCTGTCGACAACGGACTGCGTGTTGCCGCCAAAAAGGGTCTCGCGCTCATGGCTTTGGCCATAGGCCCCCATGATCAGCAGCCCGGCACCCAATTCCTCGGTTTTTTCGAGCAGGGCGAGGCCGGGATTGCGGGCTTCGAAATGGATGATGTCAGCCGAGATCCCGCGCAGGCGATAGTAGTCCTGCAACTCCTCGGCCGAGGCGCCATGCGCCTCGCCACGGCCAACCGCAAGGATCGTGACCTGATCGGCCCGTGCCGCCAGATCAAGGGTCAAAGCCACCGAACGCGCGGCCTCGAGCGACCCGTTCCAGCCGACCGTGACCTTGGCCCCGAAATCGGGCGCATTGCTCAAGCCGGGTGGGCACATCAAAACCGGACGTCCGGTTTGAAACAGCGCCGCCTTCAGCGCGCTGGTGCCAAGATTGCGATCACGCTGGGGTTTTTCGACCACTACAAGATCGGCCAAGCGCCCGTTATCCTTGACGATATCGGGGGTGCGGCCGAATTCCTCGACGAATTGCACGCTGGCGCTGTTGCCATCGGGCCTATCGGTTTCCTCAAGATCGAGCGTACCGGCCATCGCATGAAGTGCGTCGCGTAGCGCGTTTTCTTCCTGATCGGCCAGCTGGGCTGCCTGTGACAAGATGGTGTCGCGCGCAAAACTGGGCAGGGGGATGCCATGTGGCACCATATCCTCGGGGCGTGCGCGGCAATGTGCGACCACGATATGTGCCTTGTGCCGATGCGCCAGTGCGGCGGCATGCGCCAAGGCAGATCTGCCCATGGCGTCGCCGCCAACGGGCACCAAGATCCGTGCAAGCATCCCTTGTCCTCCCTTTGCAGCGCGCCGGCTATGAACGCGCCGCCTTGTGTTCGAAGAAAGGGTATAGTGCGTTTGCGCATAAAACCCGCGCAATTTACCCAAGCGCGCAGCAGATCGGCATGCTTCTGCGTGCCATTAGCGGAAAAACACGCGCGAATTCAGTTTCTTGTGCGCGCGCGGTCGTGACGCGTTTTTTTGCTTCCACGCCTTGATCAAAGGCTGGTTTCACCAATTTTTCGCGGTCGAGGGCTTGCTGGCATCTGGATCATTTTAGCGGCCCAGCCACCGCCATTTCCAGCGCGCCTGAGTGGGTGACTAAGGCGCCAAAGGCGGCGCACCGCATAACGCAGGCCATTTCTTGTCGTATGATGCGGGGGAAAGTGGCAGCCCGTAGGGGAATCGAACCCCTCTTTCCAGGTTGAAAACCTGGCGTCCTAACCGATAGACGAACGGGCCACTGGTGGCGTGTCGCGCTTCTAGGAAAAGGCGCGGCGGGGTTCAAGCGGATTTTTCGTTGGCCCGTGCGAAAGTTCGCGCTGCCCTCATTCGGCCCAAGCCGCATCTTCAAGACGCAGTTGCACGCTTTGGCGGCCATTCCAGTGATTGACCTCGATCCGGCCTGCGACATGGAGTGCGCGGCCTGCGTGATCGGTCAGCGCCGCTGCAAGCCCGTTGCTGGCCGCATCAAAGCAAATGGCGTCGATCGTGGTGGCGCCATCCGACAGCGTCAGCTTCAGATGCCCTTGGCCGACCGGCTTGGTGTGGCGGATACGCAGGCCCGGCAACGCGAAGCGCGGGGCAGGGGCGGCAGCCCCAAAGGGCCCGGCCTCCTCCAGCTGTTCGATCAACTCGACGCGACAGGCCGCGGGCATCAATACCCCGTCAAGGCGCAGATCGGCGATGCCGCGCGCTCCCGATCCTTGCTTGTCGAGTAGCTCGGCCAGCCGCGCCATTGCCGGTTCCAACTGCGCACGCGTCAGGCTGAGGCCTGCGGCCATGCGGTGCCCGCCGCCTTTCTCGATCAGCCCTTCGGCGGCCAACCGCTGGATCGATGCACCCAGATCGACCCCGCTGACCGAGCGGCCCGATCCTTTGCCGGCGTCACCCTCAAAGCCGATCACCACGGCGGGGCGGTTCGTCGCCTCTTTCAGCCTTGCGGCGACGATGCCCACCACGCCGGGGTGCCAACCATCATCGGCGGCCCAGACAAGGGGCGCCTCAAGCCCGCGCGCCTCGGCCTGTGCAAGGGCTGCGTCGCGCACCTGCCCCTCGATCTCGCGGCGGTCGGTGTTGAGCGTATCAAGCCGCTGGGCGA
>JAQCLA010000099.1 GCA_027592105.1 Pseudomonadota bacterium
CGCCCGGGTTTGTTGTTGACGCTGATGGGCGCTGCACCGCATGTGGCGACGATCAGGCCAGAACAACCAGGTTGCGCGCATCTTGCCCTTGCCCATCGACGATATCCTGCCCGCCCTGTGCGCCGCCATCGCGGCCGAAGGGCGCGCCGTGCTGCAAGCCCCGCCGGGGGCAGGCAAAACGACGGGTGTGCCGCCTGCCCTTCTGGGCCAGATCAAGGGGCGGATCGTGATGCTCGAGCCGCGCCGCTTGGCCGCGCGCGCCGCCGCCGAGCACATGGCCGAAATGATGGGCGAGGCCGTGGGCCAAACCGTGGGCTACCGCATGCGCGGCGAAAGCGTCGTTGGGCCAGACACGCGCATCGAGGTGGTGACCGAAGGCATCCTGACCCGGATGCTGCAAGATGCCCCCGATCTGCCCGGCGTGGGCTGCGTGATCTTCGACGAATTCCACGAACGCTCGCTCAACGCCGATCTGGGGCTTGCCCTGACATGGGAGGTCGCCCAAGCGCTGCGCCCCGATCTTGCCATCGTAGTGATGTCGGCCACGCTGGATGCCGCCCCCGTGGCGGCGCTTTTGGGCGATGCGCCGCTGTTAAGCTCGGAGGGTCGCGCCTATCCGGTGGCGACCCGCCATCTCGACCACCCTCTGCCAAAGGATCGCCGCTTGGAGGATGGGGTAAGCGATGTGATCTTGCGCGCACTTGGCGAGGCCGAGGGGGGATGCCTTGTGTTTTTGCCGGGCGAGGGCGAGATCCGCCGCACCGCTGCGCGTCTGGCGGGGCGTTTGCCGGGTGATGTGGCGTTGCATCTGCTTTACGGCGCGATGCCTTTTGCCGATCAACGCGCGGCCATCGCGCCCGCAGGGCATGGGCGCAAGCTGGTGCTGGCGACCGCCATCGCCGAGACCTCGCTGACCATCGCGGATGTGCGCATCGTGATCGATGCAGGCCGCGCGCGGCGGGCGCGCTTCGATCCGGGATCGGGCATGTCGCGGCTGGTGACCGAACCCGTCAGCCGGGCCGAAGCCGATCAACGGCGCGGGCGCGCGGGCCGGGTCGCGCCGGGCATCTGCTACCGGATGTGGACCAAGGGCGCCGAAGGGGCGCTGCCCGCTTTTCCGCCACCCGAGATTGCGGCAGCCGATCTGGCGGGGCTGGCGCTGGAGTTGGCAGTTTGGGGCGGCGGCGGGACCGAGGGGTTGGCCTTTCTCACACCGCCCCCCGAAGGCGCGCTGGCCGAGGCGCGGGCGCTGTTGGCAGAGTTGGGCGCTTTGGATGCGGCAGGACGGATCACCGATCACGGCCGCGCATTGGCGCGCCTGCCGCTACATCCAAGACTGGGGCATATGGTTTTGCACGGGGGGGCGGGCGCGTCGCGCATCGCCGCGCTTCTTGCCGCGCGCGACCCGCTGCGCGACCGGGGCGTCGATCTGGCGCTGCGCCTGCGCGCCTTGGACGATCCGGGCGGCATGGGGGCCGATCGCGGCGCTGTCGCCCAGATCCGGGAAGAGGCCAAGCGCCTGAAGCGTTTTGAGCGCGGCGCTGGCGCGCTTGGCCTTGGGGCGCAGGTGGCGCTTGCCTATCCCGACCGGGTGGGCTTGCGCCGCGCGGGCGATGCGGCCCGCTACGTGCTCTCGGGCGGCAAGGGCGCGGTGATGCCGGATGGCGACGCATTGGCGGGGCAACGGCTGATCGTGGCGACCGATCTTGATGGTGATCCGCGCGAGGCGCGCATCCGGCAAGCGGTGGGGATCAGCGAGGCGGAGCTGCGCGCCGTACATGGCGCGCAAATCACCTGGCGCGATCAATGCCATTGGTCCAAACGCCACCGCCGGGTTGAGGCCCAGCAACAGGAAGTCTTGGGCGCGCTGGTGCTGGCCGAGCGGCCTTGGCGCGATGCCCCGCCCGCGGCGATGGCCGGCGCGCTGATGGAGGGTATCCGCGATCTGGGTCTAGCATGTCTGGGCTGGAGTGCGCGGGCACAGCGCTTGCGCGCACGCATCGCGGCCTCGGGTCTGGCCGATGTCGGGGATGACGCCCTTTTGGTGGGGCTTGAAGAATGGGCGGCTCCCCATCTGGGGTCCGCGCGCAATGCCGCTGATCTAGGGCGCTTCGATCCTCATGATGCGTTGGTCGCGTGGTTGGGCCACACCATGCTGCGCGAGGTCGAACGGCTGGCACCGGCCACATGGCAAAGCCCGCTTGGCCGTGCGATCCCCATTGATTATTCAGGCGCCGTGCCCGAGGTGGCCCTGCGCCTGCAAGAGGTGTTCGGCACCACCACCCATCCGCGGATCGGGCAAGATCGGGTGCCGCTCAAGATGGTGCTCTTGTCACCCGGCGGCCAGCCTGTGCAGGTCACGACGGATTTACCGGGGTTCTGGGACGGATCCTATACAGATGTGCGCAAGGAGATGCGCGCGCGCTATCCGCGCCATCCTTGGCCGGAAGATCCGAGATCGGCCGATCCGACCTTGCGGGCAAAGCCGCGGGGGCGGTAGGCCGGGCATGGGGGCGCTGCCCCCGCCCCTGCGGGGCTCCCCCGGGATATTTGTGAAACGAAGAAGGACGCAGCATGCAAGACGGGTCGGTGCCCATCGTCAAGGAGCTGGTGCTGGTGGGCGGCGGCCATGCCCATGCGCTAGTCCTGAGGCGTTGGGGGATGCGCCCTGTGCCTGGCGTGCGGCTGACGCTGATCAACCCTGGCCCCAGCGCGCCCTATACCGGCATGTTGCCCGGTCATATCGCGGGGCATTACGGGCGCGAGGCGCTTGAGATCGATCTGGTGCGGCTGGCGCGCTTTGCCGGGGCGCGGCTGATCTTGGGGGCGGTGGGGTTGATCGACACGGTGGCGCGGCGCGTCGCGGTGGCCGGACGCGCGCCGATTGCCTATGATCTTTTGTCGCTTGATATCGGGGTCACCTCGGACATGGCGGATTTACCGGGGTTTGCCGATCATGGCGTGGCGGCCAAGCCGCTGGGTCGGTTCGCAGACCGCTGGGAAAGCTATTGCGCGGGAAAAGGGGCGGCCCGCATCGCGGTGATCGGTGGCGGTGTGGCGGGGGTGGAGCTGGCGCTGGCCTGTGCGCATCGGATGCGCGCTTTGGGGCGCGCGGCGGAGGTCGCGGTAATCGACCGGGGTGCGATCCTTCAGGGATGGCCGGGGCGCAGGCGGCTTTTGGCCGCGATGGACGCGCATGGGGTCGCGCGGATCGAAGGGGTGGCACCTGTGGCGGTCACTGCGGATGGTGTGATGCTGGAAGATGGGCGGCGGGTCGCCGCCGATTTCACCATCGGTGCGGCGGGTGCCGTGCCGCATGGGTGGCTGGCGGACTGCGGGATGGCGGTGCATGACGGCTATCTGGTGGTGGATGACCAGCTGAGATCCATCAGCCACCCCGAGGTCTATGGCGCAGGCGATTGTGTGCATCTGCGCGACACGCCCCGCCCCAAAGCCGGTGTCTTTGCCGTGCGCGCGGCCCCGGTTCTCGCGTGGAACCTGCGTGCCGATCTGACGGGGGCCCAGCGCCGCCGCTTTCGGCCGCAGCGCGATTTTCTCAAGCTGGTGTCGCTGGGCGGCAAAGATGCGCTGGCCGAAAAGGGCGGCTGGACATGGTCGGGCCCTGCGATGTGGCGCTGGAAAGACGCCATCGACCGCCGCTTCATGGATCAGCTGCGCGACTTGCCCGCGATGGCGCGGCCCGCCCCCCCAAAGGATGCCGCACGGGGCGTGGCCGCCGAGATGGCGGGCCCTGCCCCTTGCGGCGGCTGCGGGGCGAAGCTGGGCGCAGGCGCACTTGCGGGGATCTTGGGCGACCAGCCCGGCGATGATGCGGCGGTGCTGATGACCGGCGATGTGCGCCAAGTCATCTCGACCGACCATCTGCGCGCTTTTGCCTATGACCCGGTGCTGGTCGCGCGCGCAGCCGCCATTCATGCGCTGGGCGATATCTGGGCGATGGGGGCAACCCCGCAGGCCGCCGTTGCCAGCGTGATCTTGCCGCGCATGGCCGCGCGGTTGCAGGGCGCGTGGCTGGATGAGGTGATGGCGGCCGCGCGCGATGTTTTCGCCGCCGCAGGCGCCGAGATCGTCGGCGGCCATTCCGCCATGGGGGCGGAGTTGACGCTGGGCTTCACCGTCACGGGGTTGCTTGATCGCGCGCCGATCACGCTGAGTGGCGCGCGCGCGGGTGACGCGCTGATCCTGAGCCGTGGCATCGGCACGGGCGTGGTGCTGGCCGGTGAAATGCAGATGCGCGCGCATGGCGCGGAGGTCGCGGCCGTTTGGGCGCAGATGTCCACACAACAAGGCGATGCAGCAGAAATCCTCGCCCCCCATGCCCATGCGATGACCGATGTCACGGGCTTTGGTCTGGCCGGGCATTTAGGCAATCTCTGCGCCGCCTCAGGCGTCGGGGCGGAGGTTTGGCTGACGCAGGTGCCGCTTTTGCCCGGTGCCTTGCGGCTGTCCGAGGCGGGGCTGCGTTCCACGCTTTTTGCGCAAAACCAAGCCGCGCTGGCCGGGCGGGTCGCGCTGGCCGATACCCCCCTTGGCGCGCTGGTTTTCGATCCGCAGACGGCGGGCGGGCTTTTGGCCGCGGTCCCCGCCGATCTTGCCGCAGGGCTGGTCGCGCGCTTGCGCGCCAAAGGCCATGACGCGGCACAGATCGGGGAGGTAACAACCACGCCGCAGATGGTTTTTCATGCAAACCGCCCATGATCGCGATGGCCAGAAAAACGGCATCTGCACTGGACAGCGCCGCCATGACCCCTAGTGTCGGGTCGCGACATGGACGGATGGATCAAGGGACAGGAAAATGAACAAGTTCGGGACAAGCCAACCCATCACACGATTGGAAGACCGGCGTTTTCTGACTGGGCAGGGCCAGTATGTCGATGATGTCGCCCCCGAGACTGCCTTGTATGGCTATGTCTTCCGGAGCCCCGAGGCGCATGGGCGGATCGCAGTGTTGGATGTCACGCAAGCGCGCAGCGCGCCGGGTGTGCATCTGGTACTGACCGCCGACGATCTCGCGGCCGCTGGGCTGAAGAACGCGATGCGCTTTGCGGTGGTCCAAACCGCCGAAGGATCGCCGGTGGCGACACCTGACCGCCCGATCCTTGTGACCGACAAGGTGCGCTTCGTGGGTGATGCGGTGGCCTTTGTCGTGGCCGAGAGCTTGGCTGCTGCCAAGGATGCCGCCGAGATGATCACGCTCGATATCGCGGCAGAGCCCGTCAAGCTCGACCTCGCGCCGGGTGGCGTGGTGGTGCATGCCGAGGCGCCGGACAATATCGCCTATGATTTCACCATGGGCGACGATGCGGCCACACAAGCCGCGCTGGCCAAAGCCGCCCATGTTGTCACGCATAAAAGCCATGACAACCGGATCATCGTCAACAGCCTCGAGCCGCGCGGATGCTATGCCGAGATGGTCGATGGGCGGTTGCATCTGGCCTTCAACGGGCAAGGTGTCTGGGGGGCCAAGGGCGACCTTGTCCGCCTGTTCGGCCTCGAGGCTAAGGATGTCCGTGTCACCAACCCCGATGTCGGCGGCGGCTTCGGGATGAAGGCGATGGGATATCCTGAGCATTTCCTTGTGGCCCATGCCTGTCGCGTGCTGGGCCGGCCTGTGCGCTGGATGTCGGAGCGCACCGAGGCGATGCTTTCGGACAATGCGGGCCGCGATCTGGATGTCACGATTACCTTGGGTTTCGATGCGGATCTCAAGATGGTCGCCTTTCACACCGACAGTATTTCGAACCTCGGGGCCTATGTCTCGCAGTTCGGGCAGAACATCCAATCCTCGCTCTATTCCAAGGTCTTGACCGGCACCTATGATGTGCAGACCTATTTCTTCCGCAATCGCGGGGTGTTCACCAATACCACGCAGGTCGACGCCTATCGCGGTGCGGGTCGGCCCGAGGCGATCTATGCGCTTGAGCGCGCGATGGATTTCGCCGCGCGGCAGCTGGGCGTCGATCCGCTGGAATTGCGGCGGCGCAATTTTATCCCGGCGGCAGCATTCCCCTATCGCAGCGCCACGGGCGAGCTTTACGATGTGGGTGATTTCCACAAGGTCTTGGCCCGCGCCGAGGATGCGGCCGATCTGTCAGGTTTCGCCGCGCGCAAGGCGGCGTCGCAGGCCAAGGGGCGGCTGCGCGGGCTTGGCACCTGCTATTACATCGAAAGCATCTTGGGCGATCCGCAGGAAACCGCCACGATCGAACTGACCGCGACGGGGGCAAAGGTTTATGTCGGCACCCAGTCGAATGGGCAGGGCCATGAAACCGTCTATGCCCAGCTGTTGCATGACCAAACCGGCCTGCCGCTTGATGTGATCGAGATCGTGCAGGGCGACAGCGACCAGATCGCCAAGGGCGGCGGCACGGGCGGGTCGCGCTCGGTCACGGTGCAGGGCATGGCGATGCGCGCCACCGCCGAGACGCTGATCACCGGGCTTTGCGCCTTTCTCGATGACGACATGGACCAGCGCGAGACCAGCTTTGACGCGGCGGAGGGGGTGTTTCGCGCCCCCGGCTCCAACGTCGTGATCACCTTGCTCGAGGCCGCAGCACGCGCCAAAGCCGCAGGGCGCGCAGAATTGGCCAAGGTGACCGAGACCCGCACCCTGCCCGGCCGGTCCTACCCCAATGGCTGCCATATCACCGAGGTGGAGATCGACCCCGAGACCGGCACGACGCGGGTCGAGCGTTATACGGTGGTCGATGATTTCGGCAATCTGATGAACCCAAGGCTGGCCGAGGGGCAGGTCCATGGCGGTGTCGTCCAAGGGATCGGACAGGCCATCAGCGAGCATGTCGTCTATGACAGCGAGGGGCAGCTTTTGACTGCGACCTTCATGGATTACGGCATGCCGCGCGCCGATGACACGCCGTTCATCGCCTTCTACACAGAATGTGTCCCCTCCACGGCCAACCCTTTGGGCATGAAGGGCTGCGGCGAGGCGGGCACAGTCGGTGCCTTGGCAGCGGTGGCCAATGCGGTGCAGGACGCGCTTTGGCCTTTGGGCATCCGGCAGGTCGACATGCCCTTCACCCCGTCCCGCGTCTGGGAAATGCTGCAACATGGCAGGGCGATTGCGGCCGAATAAACGCCTGAGGCAATGGTTCAGGGGCCATTTCGGCCCCACCGCCCCTGCGCCTATTCAACGCCGCCCCATGACGCATGTCGTCTTGCTAGACGGGACGATGTCACAGCTCACCCATGGGCAAGAGACGAATATCGGCCTGACCTATTTGCTCTTGCGCGAGATCGCGGCGACAGCCCAGCTTGCGCTCCATTATGAGCCGGGCATCCAATGGCAAAGCTGGCGGCGCACCCATGAGGTGATCGCGGGTGTGGGTCTGAACCGCCAGATTAAGCGCGCTTACCGGTTCTTGGCATGCGGCTACCAGCCCGGCGACCAGATCATGCTGATGGGCTATTCACGCGGCGCCTATGCGGTGCGCTCGCTTGCGGGGATGATCGACCGGGTGGGCCTGCTGCGCCCCGCGCATATCGACCGCGATACGCTCGATCGTCACTACAGGCTTTACCGCGAGGCCCCGGACAGTGATGCGGCGCAAAGCCTCAGGCGGGCCTTGTGCCACCCCGATGTGCCGATCGGGTTTCTGGGGGCCTATGACACGGTGCGCGCTGCGGGGCTTCGCGCGCCGGGGCTGTGGCAGATCGTGCCGGCACCCCATCCTTTTCACAACAACGCCCTTGGCCCAAGCATCCAGATCGCGCGCCATGCGCTGGCCCTTGAAGAAACCCGCGATGTGTATCGCCCGATGATCTGGACGACGACCCAAGCACAGGCCGCGGGCGGAAGGGTGCAGCAAATCTGGTTTCGTGGCACCCATGGCGATGTGGGCGGCCAACTGGGCGGGCTGGGCTGGGCGCGGCCCTTGGCCAATATCCCGCTGGTCTGGATGCTGGCCGAGGCCGAGCGCGCGGGCCTGTCCTTGCCTGTGCTGTGGCGTCAGCGTTTCGTCACCGATGCCAATGCAGCAGGGATCGGTATGAACCGCGGCATCGGCAGGCTCTTTGCCTTGCGCCGCCCAAGGCCCATTGGCAAAGACCCGTCCGAAGCCCTGCATCCCAGCGCGCTGACGCTGGGCCGCGCCTTGGGGATGACTGGCTTGCGCGCCATGCCGCTGTGAGGGGCCAGGTTGTCAGGCGGCAAAAATATCTTGCGGGTAGCCGACCCCGGTCAGAAACAGCCCATCGGGTGGGGCGACAGGCCCGCAAGCGGCCCGGTCGCGCGCGCGCAGCGCCACGGCCATCTGGTCCGGATGCCACGCACCCGCGCCCACGCGTTCGAGCGAGCCCGTGATGGAGCGGACCTGATTGTGTAAGAAGGACCGGGCGCGCAGGTGGATCTCGATCACATGGCCATTGGGAACGGCCCTTTGGTCGATCATGATCTCATCAAGAGATTTCACAGGGCTTTTCGCTTGGCACATGGCCGCGCGGAAGGTGGTGAAATCATGCCGCCCCAACAAATGCGCCGCGGCTTGGCGCATCGCGGCCGCATCGAGATCATGGCGCAGATGCCATGCCTGCCCGCGCTGATGGACCAAGGGCGCGCGCTGACAAATCAGCTGATAGGTATAGCGCCGCTCGATGGCCGAAAAGCGCGCGTGCCAGTCGTCAGG
>JAQCLA010000100.1 GCA_027592105.1 Pseudomonadota bacterium
AGCACGTCATTCGTAATGATGGGGTCGGGGGTTCGAGTCCCTTCAGCGGCACCATTCTTCTCTCCGAAAACATCCGGTGACATCCTGAAGCGCCTTGTTTATTAGGGGATTTCGAGATCCCTTTGTCCGATGTTGTCCGGGCATGTGTGATGAAATGCCTCCAGTTTGGGGGCTTTCTTGGGGGCATCGCGAGTGCGCGCAAAACAGGATACCCCCAATGCCCGTACAAATCGCGGGTCAGCTACTCCGACGCGGAATACTTCAACCAGAACGCCAAGAATGCCAGCATCGGCCACGCCCAGCGCAAAGCCCCCTACCCGACGCTCGCGCAATACCGCCATGCTTTCGACCGGATGCTAGGCGGCACGGCCATCGCGCGGCGCAACAAGGCGCTTTTTGCGTTCATGATGATCACCGGCGCACGGGACGGGGCGATTTCATCCTTCAGGCTGAAGCATGTCGATCTGATCGAGGGCACGGTTTTCGAAGACGCGATGATCCTCCCGTCCTAGGTGCAAACGCTGTTCAGACACTGGAGTTTCCCGCTACGCTTTCCTGACTGGAAGGGTTGCGCATCAGTGACACGTCGGCGCTGACATGATCCGCCCTAGCCGAACATCACGCCACATCAAGACCGCGCCTAAGGCGACACCGACAATATCGGTGATCACAGCACCCGGAAATAACCCCGATGGCAGGAGCGCCATCATCCCCGCAAGCGCGAACAAGCCGCGCGTAAAGATGGAAAGCTGGGTTGAAAAATAGCCCGCCAGTGCCGCCGAGATCAACCATACACCAATCACGGCCGTGATCACTGCCAAGGCAATCTCCTGCGGTGCGCCGATCAAGATGAGCGTGGGCGAGAACACGAACAGAAGGGGGATGATATAGGCCGACCAACCAAAGCGCATCGCAGCCCAACCCGTTGCCATGGCAGGTGCGCGCGCGATGGCCGCAGCCGAGAATGCAGCCAAGGCGATCGGCGGCGTGATCATCGACATCATGCCAAAATAGAGCACGTAAAGATGCGCCGCGATCGGTTCGATCCCCAATTGCACCAGCGCAGGCGCAACAAGGGCCGCAAGCAGAACGTAAACCCCCAGTGTCGGAAGGCCCATGCCAAGAATGATGCAGACCAGAGCCGACAACGCCAATAGCAAGATCACGCTGCCGCCACCGATTTGAACCAGCAGATAGGTCAAGTTGAAGCTAAGCCCCGAGATGTTGAGCACCGCGATCACGACCCCCGATGCAGCCGAGATCAGCAAGATCTCAACCACGCCATGGCCCGTTTGCGCCAGCGCAGAAACCAGCTTCCCCACGCCCGGCCGCAAACCGCGATACCCAAGCACAAGGGAGGTAAAAATCAACATGGCCGCCGCCCAAAGCGCCGCGCGTTCAGGCTGAAACCCTTTCCAAAACAACAGATAGATCAATACAGCGAAGGCGAGCATGAAATGCATGCCGCCCAAGACCGATCTTGGGCGCGGAATCTCGTCCTTGGGAATGGCCTTGATGCCCAGCCGCGCGGCCTCCAGATCGGCTTGGATGAACAGGGCGACATAGTAAAGAAGCGCGGGAACGAGCGCAGCCAGCACCACCTCAGAATATGGAATAGCCAAGAACTCGGCCATCAAAAAGGCCGCAGCCCCCATGACCGGCGGCATCAATTGTCCCCCGGTCGAGGCGACCGCCTCGATCGCGGCGGCCTTGTGCGCTGGATAGCCGTCGCGCTTGATCATCGGGATGGTGACCACGCCCGTGCCAACCACATTAGCAACCGCCGAACCGCTAATTGATCCAAATAGCCCCGAGGCCAGAACCGCGATCTTCATCGCGCCGCCCCGGAACCGCCCCATCGCCACCATCGCGGCATCGGTAAAAAAGGCAGCCCCGCCCGTGAGGTTCAAAAGCGTCCCAAAAAGGATGAAAGAGACCACGACCGTTGCCGCCACCGACATCGGCAGGCCCAAAATACCGTTGGAGTCGAGCGCGATATAGCCAGTCAGCATATCCCAGCTTTGTACCCGCCCCTGAAGTCGCCCCGGCACGACATCGCCGAACAAGCCATAAAGGATGAAAACTGCGATGATGATGATCAAGGCCCATCCCGTGGCGCGCCTTAGCGCCTCGAGGGTCAACAAGATCACGATCAAA
This sequence comes from Pseudomonadota bacterium, assembly GCA_027592105.1. GTDB lineage: Bacteria > Pseudomonadota > Alphaproteobacteria > Rhodobacterales > Rhodobacteraceae > Roseicyclus. Next base: position 2,158 of record JAQCLA010000100.1, read on the forward strand.
CCCGGCACCCAAACCTCGGGGGGGCGCGAGAAGATCTTCAGCACCAAGACAGGATATTGATGCGCGATGAAACCCACCGCACCGATAGACAGAACGGCAAACAGCAGATCATAAGCCGGGACGCTCTCACGAGTGGTCCCACGCTGCATGGGCAGCGTGAGAAAAGCGATGGGCAGCACAAACAGCATGATTGCTGCGAAGTACTGCTGCGGATAGAGGCCAAGACCGAATTGGCGATGGAGCGACAGAGCCCAACCTATCGCGGTGAGCGTCAGTAACGCCGCCAAGATATCGGCTATTGGCCGCCAATACTTTGGGGCAAGGCTCCACCTTGCCCCTTTGGATGTCGCATTTTCCATCGCGTTTCCTGAACTTGTTGCTGCGTCAGTTCAGGCCAGCCTCTTCGAAAAAGCGCAGCGCCCCGGGGTGGAATTGCCCGACACCGGGATCACCGCGCATATCATTGGGCTTGAAGGCGGCCATCGGCGGGAATGTCTGCGCCATGGTGTCGGCCTGCTCATACATCGCGCGCGTCAGGGCATAGACGACATCGTCAGAGACGTTAGCATGCGTAAAGACAACCTGTGGGAAGGCGATATAGACGGTGTCCTCCAGCACCCCCGGTGCCGCGCCTGCGGGCAGCGTCGTGAAATACGCCGTCGGCCAATGTGCGCGCGCACCCGCAAGTGCAGCATCGCTGGTATCTGCGACGCCCAAGGCGCGCAGGCCACCAACCGAGGCATCAGCCTCGCGGACCTTGCCTGCACCATGGGCGAAGATAAAGCCAACTGCGTCGCCGGCCATGAAGGCATCCGCCCCAGCGGTCACAGATGCGACACTGACCGGGATCATATCTTCGCGGGTCATGCCGGCGGTCGAGTAAAAGGCGTCAAGCTGCGGCAAAATGGTGTTTTGCGCAGTGAACCCATCAGTCATCGGTTGGCCGCGCAACTGCTCGAGCGTGGTGATTCCACTATCGGCGCGCACGAAAATCCCTTCAACCAAGGGCTGCAAGAAGGCGACGATGCGCAAGTTTTCGTTGGGATTGCCGGTCCACCATGCATCGCCCGTTAGCGCGTAGTTGACCTCTTGGAGGTTGGCGACGCCGAACTCGATCCCGCCGGAATTGAGGAAAGGGATGAACTGGTTGGGGCTGGTTGCAGGCGTGATGGTCGTGTTCAGCCCAGCCGCATTAGCCGCATTGGCAACCGCGGTGCCGATATTGTGGAACAACGAACCGGGGTTCGAGGTTGCAATACCAACCGTCTGCGCACTTGCCGTGCCGACGCAGAAAGCCAGCCCCGCAATGGCGGCAGCCGTTGAAATCATCTTGTTCATGGTCATCCTCCCTATGGCGCCGCCTCTCCCGGGCGACAATTAAATCTCAATAGTTGAGATTTAGTTGAGAGTTGACCTTACACATGCGACAGATCAAGCAGAATCTCGCGCCAACGCGGAGGACGCTTCAGTCAAAGGTGGGTAGACATGACACAGGCTACAGCACAGGGCATCACACCAAACACCCCAAAGACCGGGGCCGAGGCGCTCTTGATCGCGCTCAAGAACAATGGGATCGAGTGGCTTTTTGCCAATGCAGGCACGGATTTTCCGCCCGTAATCGAAGCCTTGGCCGGTGCGGCATCCGGCACCATGCCCACCCCTGTCACCGTTCCCCACGAGACGGCGGCTGTGGCAATGGCACATGGTCATTACCTTGTCTCGGGGCATCCGCAGGCGGTGATGGTGCATGTGAATGTGGGCCTTGCCAATGCGGTCATGGGGGTGATCAACGCAGCGTCGGACAATATCCCTATGGTGGTGATGTCGGGGCGCACACCACTGACCGAAACCGGGCGGGCGGGCCGACGCATGACGCCCATCCAATATGGCCAAGAAATGTTCGATCAGGCAGCGATGGTCCGCGAGCCGGTAAAATTCGAATATGAGATGCGCTACCCAGAACAGGGCGGTGTGATGGTTTCGCGGGCCGTTGCAGCTGCGATGACCGCGCCGCGTGGCCCGGTCTATCTCAGCTTGCCACGCGAACCTTTGGGTGCCGAGATCACGCCAAGCGCCCCTGCCGATGTGACGCCACGCCCCCCTGCCAGCCCTGCGGCACCCGATCGCCAGGCATTGGCCGAAGCGGCGGCGATCTTGTCACAAACCGCAAATCCGCTAGTGATCTGCCAGCGTGGCGATACCGATGGTCGGCTTGCGGCAGCTTTGTCGGCCCTTGGGGCACAGCATGGGATCGGCACGGTCGCACCTTTCGTCGTGCGCAACCTTTTGGCCGATGACGACCCCGCAAACCTGGGCTATGCGCCGACCCTTATCCGAGAGGTAGATGCCGTGGTGGTGGTAGATAGCCCAGTTCCTTGGATCGAAGCGCTGCATGCACCAGACCCGGCGGTTCCGATTATTCACATTGGCCCCGACCCCGCCTTTAGCCGTATGCCCATGCGGTCTTATCGCAGCACGCTGGCCATTACCGGCGATCCGGCCGCCACAATCACCGCGCTGACACAAGCGATCGCCACCCCGCTCAATGTTCTGGCAACACGACACGCGGCTTTGGCAAAGCGTACGAGCTTCCGCGCCGAGGCGCGCCGAGACCAGATCGCTCAAGCACGCCGAAGCGACCCGATGGGGGCCGAATGGCTCAGTCATTGCCTATCGGAAGTGATGGATGAAGATGCGGTGATTTTCTCGGAACTTGGCTTGGTCCCCGCAGCCCTGCGCCTCAAGGGACCAAATCGGCTTTTTTCAAACCCACATTCAGGAGGACTGGGCTGGGCATTTCCGGCCGCTTTGGGCGCGCAATTGGCACGGCCCGGCAAATTGACCATCGCGGCGATGGGCGATGGTTCATACATCTTTGCGAACCCTGTTGCCTGCCACCAGATCGCTGAGGCACTTAGCCTGCCCGTTCTGATCATCATTAAGAACAACGCAATGTGGAACGCGGTGCGCCGCTCAGTTGCCCTCGCCTATCCCAATGGGGCGGCCATGCGCGCCAATGAGATGCCGCTGACGGCGCTAAACCCGGTGCCGGATTTTTCAGCGATCGCGCGCGCAAGCCGTGCCCACAGCGCTCATGTCGCGACCGCCGACGCTTTGCCCGAGGCGCTTGCCCAAGCCGTGCGCATCATCCGCGATGAAGGGCGGGCTGCGCTTCTAGATGTGCGCGTTGCAGTGTCAGACGCACATTGAACCGCCTGGAGTGAAACGCAGCCACCCAATCGCAGCCTCGATCAAACTTGCACAAAGGCGAGGAGGCTATGAATGTTGACATCAGGCATGCTGTCGAGTGCATCGTTGGGTCGATTGTCGCGGCAGGTTAGGTTGCGAAACACTCTTTGCGATCGGCGAGTAGCAAGCACATCAAGGAGACCTCTGCGTGACCACTTTCGAAATAAACCCAAGCGTTCGGGCCGAACTGGCGCCGACTGGCATTCTTCGCGCAGGTATCAACACCGGTAACTTCCTTTTGGTGACGGATCGTGCGGAAAATGGCGATCCTGTTGGCGTATCACCGGATGTTGCCGCTGAAATCGCGCGCCGCCTTGGTGTTGCGCTCAAGATGATCCCATATGCTGACCCCGGAAGTCTGGCCGACGCGGCAGAGCGTGGCGAATGGGATATCGGCAACATCGGCGCCGAGCCCCAGCGCGCACGGACAATTGCTTTCACTCAGGCCTATTGCGAGATTGAATCGACCTACCTCGTTCCAGCCGGATCTTCGATCCGCTCGATCGAAGATGTGGATCGTCCCGGTCTTCGCATCGCAACCAAGGGGCGCGCGGCCTATGGATTATGGCTGGAGAACAACCTCCGCCATGCCGCGCTTATTCGAACCGACACCATCGACGGCTCGTTTGATGTCTTTGTCGATCAGGGACTCGATGCTTTGGCCGGGCTGAGGCCACGATTGCTGCAAGATGTGGAACGCCTGCCCGGAGCGCGCATTCTGGAAGGGCAGTTCAGCGCGGTCCAGCAGGCAGTCGGAACACCGCGCCACAACACACATGCAGCAGCTTGGTTGGCCGGTGTGGTGGAAGAGCTCAAATCTTCTGGTTTCATCGCGCAGCTGATCGAAAAGCATGGCGTAAAAGGCCTGACCGTGGCGCCGCCGGCCTGAGTGCCTATCGCGAAGATGGCTGGTCTGAGGCTTAATTTGGGCGCGTAGCTGCATTTGCAGAGAACCAAACGGCAATGCATCCTCGTGTTCCTGCAGTCACTTGACTGGCCACAGCGGCGTTGGAACCCTTGGCAACGGCGTGCGGCTAGGGGCGTTTTGGGGGCATTCAGTAATCCTTGGACACTTTAAGGTAATTCATTCAGCATCTTATATCCCCCATCCCAATCCCTTCAGGCACCAGTCTTCTCTCCGACATCATCCGATGATCTCAGGGGCCGCTCTTGCGCGGAACGGGTGCGAGACTGGTACTGTCGCTTTGCGGGGCTTAGCCGTCGGTCGTCAGGTCGATGACAGGGCCGGCGGCGGCCTTTGCATCGGCGGGGTCATGGGTGACCATTAGCGCGGGGATTGCCCTGTTCCGGATATGGTCGAAGGTGAAGGTGCGTAGATCAGCGCGCAGGGTGGCGTCGAGCTTGGAGAAGGGCTCATCAAGCAAGAGCGCGCGGGGTTCGGCCAGAAGCGTGCGCATCAGTGCCGCGCGCGAGCGTTGCCCGCCCGACAGCGTCTCGGGGTCGCGATCATAGAGACCGCAGAGCCCTGCCCGTGTCAGGGCCGCCTCGACCGCCGCACGTCGCGCTGCCCGCCCCCGGATGCTGCGCGTCAGCCCAAAGGCAAGGTTGTCGCCCACAGACAGATGCGGAAACAGCACGGCGTCTTGGAACATCAGGCCGACGCGGCGTGCTTCGGGCGGCAGGGGTGTGATGTCGATCCCGTCAAGGCGGATGCTGCCCGACAGGGTAAAGCCATGCGCCAAATGCCCGGCGATAGCGTCAAGCAAGGTGGACTTGCCGATGCCCGAGGGGCCCATGACAGTGGCCACTTGGCCGGGTTGCACCGTCAGGCTGATGGCGGGGAAAAGAACGACCCCACCCTTGGGCGTCACGGCGACTGTGTTCAGGTCCAGCGTCATGCCGCACCCCCCGGCAAGAGGGCGCGGCGGTTGCGATGGACCAGCGCGGGGATCAGGAAAGCTGCGCCATAGGCCGCGAAGGGCAGCACGGTCTGAAGCGTTGCATAAACCCCCGTGATCCGCCGGTCGGAGGCGGAGGAAAGCGTCACCGCCTCAGTCGTCAGCGTCGCAATCCGGCCCGCACCCATGAAGAGCGTCGGCAAGTATTGCGCGACCGACACGGCAATGCCGATGGCAGCCGCCGTGAGGATCGGGGTCATCAGCACCGGCAGCTTGATGGTGAAGAGCCGCCGCCACGGCCCCGCGCCCAGTGACCCCGCCGCGCGCGCCAACCGCGGGTCGAGCGCGCGCCAAGGATCGGACAGGGCGATCATGACATAGGGAAAAACGAAAAGCGCCTGCGCCCAGATCACGGCCAGATAACCGCCCGACAGCCCAAGGCGCAAAAACAGCACATTCAGCCCAAACAGAAACCCGATCTGGGGCACCAGAAGCGGAAGATAGATCAGCGCCTCGGCCCAGCCTGAGCGCGCGCGCCTTGCGCGGTCCTCGCCCTCGAGCCATGCGATGGCGAGCGCGAGCGACACAGCGGTGGTGGCAGCGGCCAAGATCACCGTATTGCCCAGTGCCGCGGCCCAACCGCCGCCGGGTGTCGACCAGGCGCGGACCGACCAGCTTTCGGGCAACATCCCCGGCCAAGACCAGCGCCAAGCCAGAGACCAGATCAGCAAGGACAGCATCGCCAGCGCTCCTGCAGCGAACAGTAAGGCTGTCAAACCCGTGGCCAGCCAAAGCCCCGGCTCCACCGACGATCCCCGGCCGCCGCGCCGCACCCACCAGCGCCCGATGGTGCGGCCCACCCGTTCCAAAACCCACAACAGCGCGAAGGCCGCCGCCACCAAGAGCGCCTGCATCAACGCACCCGCCGAGGCGGGCAGCAGCATCGCGATATCGGGCGCTGTGAACAGGCGCAAAAGCAGCACCGCCAAGGTCGGCGGATGCGATGGACCCAAGATCAGCGCCATATCGACGACAGATAGCGAATAGGCCAGCACCACCATGACCGGCAGCCGGATGAGCGGCCAGACCTGCGGCATGATCACCTTGATCCAGACGATGCCCCGCCCATAGCCAAGCGACCGCCCCGCCGCGAGATGCTGGCGCAAGGGGATCTGGCTGAGGGCTGAGAGGATCACGAGCAGAAGAAACGGAACCTCCTTGACCATCAACCCAAGGATCAGCGCAAGCCCGGCGGGATCGTTCACGCTGGCCCAAAGCGGTGGGCGATCCCAGCCCGCGAGCGGCGCAAGCGCCCGCGCGATCCACCCCGATGGCGACAAAAGAAAGACCAGCCCGATGGCCATCG
>JAQCLA010000101.1 GCA_027592105.1 Pseudomonadota bacterium
CATGCTCGAGGTGGAGCTTTTCCCCGAGCTTTGGCAAGTCAGGGGGCAATTATGAGCATCTTGCGCAAACATCTGTTCGATCTGCCCGATGGGGTGATCTATCTCGACGGCAACTCGCTGGGGCCCTTGCCCAAATCCGTGCCCGCCCGCGTGGCACAGGCGGTGACGGGCCAGTGGGGCGCGCATCTGATCAAGGGTTGGAATATCGATGGCTGGATGGCCCAGCCCTCGCGCGTGGGCGACCGGGTGGGGCGGCTGATTGGGGCCCAGCCCGGATCGGTGGTGATGGGTGACACGCTCTCGATCAAGGTCTATCAGGCGTTATCCGCCGCTTTGCAAATGCGCCCAGATCGCCGTGTGATCCTGTCCGATAGCGGCAATTTCCCGACTGATCTGTATATGGCCGAAGGGTTGATCCGCCATCTGGGTGGTACCCACCGCTTGCATACTGTCAGCCCCGAGGCGGTGATGGACAACATCACCAACGAGGTGGCGGCCGTCATGCTGACCCAAGTCGATTACCGCACGGGTCGGCTGCATGACATGGGCGCCATCACCCGCGCCGCCCATGCGGCGGGTGGCGTGATGATCTGGGATCTGGCCCATAGCGCCGGCGCGCTGCCCGTCGATCTGGCCGGATCAGGCGCGGAATTCGCCGTCGGGTGCAGCTATAAATACCTCAACGGTGGCCCCGGCGCGCCCGCGTTTATCTATGTACGCCCCGATATCGCGGACCGGATCGACCCGGCGCTGGCGGGCTGGTTGGGCCATGCCGCCCCCTTTGCCTTCGATCTCGATTACCGCCCTGCACCGGGGGTGGAGCGGATGCGCGTTGGGACCCCGCCCGTGTTGCAGATGACAGCGCTCGATGCTGCCCTCGATGTTTGGGAGGGGGTGGATATGGGCGCGCTGCGCGCAGCCTCCATCGCGCTGTCAGAGCGTTTCATCGCAGAGGTGGCGGCGCGCTGCCCCGAGCTGGTCTTGGCCAGCCCGCGCGATGCGCAGCAGCGCGGTAGCCAAGTCTCGTTCCATTTCGCCCATGGCTATGCCGCGATGCAGGCGTTGATCGCCCATGGTGTGATCGGCGATTTTCGCGCGCCCGATATCATGCGCTTTGGCTTCACACCGCTTTACATCGACGAAGGCGATGTCACACGCGCCGCCGAGATCCTTGCCCGGATCATCACGGACAGGCTGTGGGACGATCCCGCCTATCACGCACGCCAAACCGTGACCTAGAGCGTGTCGCGTTTGATCAGTCCGCTATATTCACCGCAAAAGGCGCGGAAGCGTTTGCACGGCATAACGCGTTCGCCTGTTGCGGTGAATGCGATAGAACGCGACACGCTCTAAGGCGCCTCATACCAGCGCTGCTTGCACCCCTTGCGCGGCGATCTTGTCCCATGCCGCGATGATCTGCGCGCGAAAACGCGGATCATCGGCCAGGACTGGGGGAAAGATCGCAGAAAGGGCCATGAGGGCCGCAGGGTCGCCCGCCCGCGCGCGCAGGGTATCGGCCATCGGGTCGGCCAGATGCGGGCCGGAGAGATGATGCATCCATGCTGCCACCACCATCGCCAGACGCGACGTAGCGCGGCCTTGGGCCAGATGGGTCGCCATGGGCGACAAGATGCGCGGACCAAGCTTTTGTGAGCCATCCATCGCGATCTGCGCCAAGCGATGCGCGATGGCGGGGTTTGCAAAGCGCGCTATCAGGGCCGCGCAATAGGCGGTGGGATCGGCCCCTTCGGGCGGGGCGAGGGTTGGGATGACTTCTTCCGCCCAAAGCGCTGCGATGAAACCGCGCAAGGCGGGATCGGCGACCGCTGCGGCCACGGTCGCATGGCCCGCGGCCAGCCCCAGATAGGCCAGTGCGCTATGCGCGCCGTTCAGACAGCGCAGCTTCATCGCCTCGAACGGGGCGACATCGCCCACGATCTGTGCGCCGACCCTGTCCCATGCCGGACGCGCGCCGCCGACGAAATCCGCCGCGATGATCCATTGGCGAAAAGGCTCGTAATGGGTGATCGCGGCATCATTGATGCCCGCCTCTTGCGCCAAGCGCGCGGCCTCGGCCTCGGGCATCGCGGGGGTGATGCGATCGACCATGGTGGCGGGAAAAGCGCCATGGGCGGCGATCCAATCGGCCAGCGCGGGATCATCGGTGCGCGCAAGGCCCAAGATCACGGCGCGCAGGATTGCGCCGTTGCCCGCTAGATTATCGCAAGAGATGACGCTGAAAGGTGCCACCCCCGCCGCGCGCCTGCGTGCAAGAGCTGCCACGATAAAGCCCGGCGCGCTGCGCGGTGCGTCAGGACAGGCCAGATCATGGGCCATATCGGGCAAATCGGGGTTCAATTGCCCGGTTGCCGGATCATGGCCATAGCCTTTCTCGGTGATCGTCAGCGTGACGATCTTGATTGCCGGATCGGCAAGCGTTTCGAGCACGGTTTCGGGGCTTTCAGGGGCCACAAGCACATCGGTGATACAATCGATCATCTGCCGCTTGGGGCCATCGGGGGCAAGCGTCAGGGCCGTATAGGCGCATCCTTGGGGCTTTAGCTGATCGCGCGCTTGTCCATTGCGCAGCGCCACGGCGATGATGCCCCAATCGCCGCCTGCCGCATCCATCGCCTCTTGCGTGAAGGGCGCGATGAAGGCGCGAAAGAATGCCCCGGGGCCGAAATGCACGATGCCTGCCCGTGGCGCGGGGCGTGTGCGCGCAAGCCGCGGCAGGTCAGAGGCGATAGGCATCGCGCACCAGCGTCACGGTCAGGTCATGGGCCAGCGCCTCGGCCTCGGCCAGCCTCAGGCGGCCCGTGCCGACGAGCGCGGCGAGATAGGCGCAATCGGCGCGCCGCGCCACATCATGGCGCGCGGGGATGGAACAAAAGGCGCGCGTATCGTCGTTGAAACCCGTGGTGTTGTAGAAGCCACAGGTCTCGGTCACCATTTCGCGGTAGCGTTTGATGCCGTCGGCGCTGTCGAAGAACCACCACGGCGGCCCAAGCCGCAACGCGGGGTAGGCGCCGGCCAGCGGGGCCAATTCGCGCCCATAGGTGCCCTCATCCAGCGTGAAGGCGATCAACGTCAGCCCCGGCTCCATTCCGACCACATCCAGAAGCGGCTTCAGCCCGCCCACCCAATCGGTGCGCGTGGGGATGTCGAAACCCGCGTCCCGGCCATAGGTGGCAAAGACCTGAGCCGCATGGTTGCGGTGCGACCCGGCATGGATCTGCATCACCAGCCCGTCATCAAGGCTCATCTTGGCCATTTCGGTCAGCATCTGCGCCCGGAACAGCGCGGCATCGGCAGGGCTTGCGCCGCCCTTGCGGATGCGGGCGAAAAGCGCCGCCGCCTCGGCCGGGGCGAGGTTGGCGGTCTGGGCCGTGGGGTGGCCGTGATCGGTGGCGGTGGCGCCGTGATCCTTGAAATAGGCCCGCCTTGCGCGATGGGCGGCGAGGTATCCCGCCCAATGCCCGGTATCCTCGCCCGTGATCTCGGCCAAGCGGTCGAGATTTGCGGCAAAGCCCTCACCCTCGGGGTCGATCACCGCGTCGGGGCGATAGGTGGGGATGACGCGACCGCCCCAACCGCTCTCGGCGATCGCCTTGTGCCAGCGCAGATCGTCGAGCGCGCCATCGGTGGTGGCGAGCACTTCGATGCCGAAGCGGTCGAACAGCGCGCGCGGGCGATAGGCGGGCGTGGCGAGCCGCGCCTCGATCGCATCGAAATGCGCATCCGCGCTGGCCGCATCAAGTGGCGTGTCGATGTCGAACAGCGTGGCGAAGGCATGTTCCAGCCACATCGTCGATGGGGTGCCGCGAAACAGGTGGAAATGCCCCGCGAAACGCCGCCAGATCGCGCGCGGGTCGGTTTCGACCGGGCCGCCATCGCGCCGGGCGACGCCCAGATCGGCATGGGTGACCCCGTGGCTGACCAGCATGCGCAGGACATAATGATCGGGCGTCACGAAAAGCGCGGCGGGGTCGGGAAAGCGTGCATCTTGCGCGAACCAGCGCGGGTCGCAATGGCCATGCGGGCTGATGATCGGCAGATCGCGAATGCCTGCGTAAAGCCCACGCGCCAGATCGCGCAGGCGCGGCTCGGCCGGAAACAGGCGGTCTGGATCGAGCAAGGGCATTGGCTGCTGGCCTCCATCAGCCATGCGGGCTGCATGGCGCGTCAAAGGGTCTATCGCAACAGAAACAACGTAATGCCGGGAAAGGCCACAAGGATTGCGACCCGGATCAGGTCGGATGTCACGAACCACATCACCGCGCGATAGGTGGCGGTGATGGGCGTTGTGCGATCAAGCGCGTTGATGATGAACAGGTTCATCCCCACGGGCGGCGTGATCAGCCCGACCTCGACCACGATCAAGACCAAGATGCCGAACCAGATCGCGGTCAGCGTCGTGTTGAAATCGGCATGCATCGCCTCGGTCACGGGGCGTAGGCCGAGCGCGCGGAACTCGTCGCGGGTCAGCGCCAGGCCCTCGGCCAGCTTGGCTTGGGCGGCGGCCAAAAGATCGGGGGCCATCGCCACGCCATCCGCGATGCCTTGGGCCAGCCTTGCAGCCTGCATGTCGAGGAGCGAGATCAGCCCGAAATCCAGCCCCGCCATCACCGGCCAAAAGATCGGAATGGTCAAAAGGATCATCGACAGGCTGTCCATCAAGCAGCCCATCACAAGGTAGAAGACCAAGATCAAGATCAGCACGGTCAAGGGCGCATAGCCTTGGCTGACCACCCATAGCGACAATTCCTGCGGCATCTGGGTGAGTGCCAGAAAGGAATTATAAAGCTTCGCGCCCAAGATGATGAAAAAGATCATCGCGCTGGACATGGCGGTAGCGATGATGCTTTGGGCAAACATCGCCCAAGTCATATTGCCCCGCATGAGCGCCAACAGGCCGGTGCCCGCGGCCCCCACGGCCGCCCCTTCGGTGGGCGTGAACCAGCCCGCGTAAATCCCGCCGACCACCAGGCCAAAGACCGCGATCACAGGCCAAATATCGGCCAATGCGCGCAACCGCTCGGCATAGGGCACGCGCGCTTTGACCCCCGCGCTGGCGGGGTTGACGCGCACATAGATCGCGATGGTCAGCATATAGCCGATGGCGGCCAAGATCCCCGGCACAAAGGCCGCCAAGAACAAAGAGGCGATATTCTGCTCGGTCAAGATCGCGTAGATCACCAAGATCACCGAAGGCGGGATTAAGATGCCCAGCGTGCCGCCCGCCGCCAGCGTGGCGGTGGAAAACCCGCCCGAATAGCCGTAGCGCTTGAGTTCGGGCAGCGCCACGCGCCCCATGGTGGCCGCCGTTGCCAGCGATGAGCCGCAGATCGCCCCAAAGCCCGCGCATGCGCCGACCGAGGCCATGGCCACGCCCCCCTTGCGATGGCCAAGCCAGCCTTCGGCTGCTTTGAAAAGCGAGGTTGACATCCCCGACAGCGTTGCGAATTGCCCCATCAACAAGAACATCGGGATGATCGACAACGAATAGCTGGAAAAGGTGGAATAACTCTCGCCCTTGAGCAGGTTCAACGCCATATCCGGGCTGCCCGTGATCAGCCACAGCCCGCCCATGCCCATCAAGAACATCGCCGCCCCAATCGGCGCGCGCAGAAAGATCAGCGCCAAAAGCACCGGGAAAGACCAAAGGCCGATGGCAAAGGCGCTCAATGCTCTGCCCCTTCGGCCTTTGGCAGATGGGGCTTGCCTGTCTGCAGCTCGCGCAGGCGCATGAAGGCGCAAAAGACCCCCACCAGCCCCGCGACCAAGGCTGCCAGAAAACTCGCCCCATAGGCCCACCATACCGGCATCTGCAGCAGAAAGGTCGTCTGGCCATTATCGAGCTTTTCGAGAAACCCCAGATAAAGCCGCCAGCCGATCACGATGATGATCGCAGCCAGCACGCCCTCCCAAAAGGCGGTCAAGATGCGGTTTAAGCGCGCGGGCATGGCGGCCGCGATCAGATCAACCCGCGCGTGGCCTGCGCGCAGTTGGCAGATCGGCAAAAAGGCGAAAACGGCGAAGGCGATGCCCGCCTCGATCAATTCGTAATCGCCCGTGACGGGGCCGGTATGGGCCACCAGCCATGCGGCCAATGCGGGGGCCATCTCGGTCAAATGCGCGCCATGGGCAAGGCTGTTCAAGCCGCGCCCTAGAATGCTGACACAGGTCATGCCCACCAAAAGGCACAGCACGACACCGCCAAGCATGGCCATTACCTGCGCGCTGCGCGTGATCACGTTGAGCATGGTAAGATACCTCGCGCGGCAGGTGGGCTCAGTTACACTCAGGCGCGATATAGCGGGCGATGGCGGATCGCGCCACCGCCCTTGGGTCTCAGTTCGCGGGCTGGTTTTCAGCGATCAACGCGCGCGCACGATCGACCAGCGCCGCCCCATCGATGCCCGATGCCGTCAGATCGGCCGCCCATGTCTGGATCGTGGGTTCCGCCGCCGCGCGCCATGCGGCCACTTGGGCCTCATCAAGCGTGATGATCGTATTGCCCTGATCCTCGGCCATCTCGCGGCCGGGCAGGTCATAGCCTTGCTGCACGCGCCCCGCATTGGCCGAGAATTCCAGCCCGGAATGGGCGTCGATAATGGCACGCAGATCATCGGGCAGGCCGGCATAGCTTGCCGGGTTCATCGCAAGGATGAAGGTCGCGGCATAAAGCGCCTCACCGCCGAATTCGGTATGGTATTCGACCAGTTCGGCGACGCGCAGCGATGTCGTCACCTCCCACGGGATGACGGTGGCATCGATCACGCCTTGCGACAGCGCCTCGGGCACAGCGGGAACCGGCATGCCGATGGCGGTGGCACCAAGCGCCGAGAACATCAGGTTCGTGGTCCGCGTGGGCGCGCGCAGCTTGACGCCCGCCAGATCGGCTACATCGGTGATGGGTGTTTTGGAATGGATCACGCCCGGCCCATGTACCCAAAGCCCCAGCACATGCAGATCGGCGAAATCGGTCTCCATCATCTCTTCCTCGGCCAATTGCCAAAAGGCACGGCTTGCGGCCTCGGCATTGCCACCTTCGATGATGAAGGGCAGTTCGAACACCTCGGTGCGCGGGAAGCGGCCCGGCGTATAGCCCGGCAGTGTCCAGACGATATCGACCGTGCCGTCGATGGCTTGGTCGATCAGCTGCGGCGGCGCGCCGCCCAGCTGCATCGAGGGAAAGCGCTGGATCTCGATCCGGCCGTTCGATGCCGCCTCGATCGCATCGGCCCAAGGGTCGAGGATATAAGCAGGCACCGCCGATTGCGGCGGCAGGAATTGATGAAGCCGCAGCGTCACCTCTTGGGCGCAAGCAAGGCCTGCGCCAAGGCCCCATGCCAAAACTGCGCCGCTACAGCGCAATGCCAATGTTTTTCCCATGTGCTGATCCCTCCACATGACAGGCGGTCTGCTGGTGCCGCCCGAATCCCAGCGACCCTATCCGAGGGGCAGGGCCGCTCCAAGCGATCTTGTGGGCTTTGCGGGGCATGGACCTTTGGTCGACCAAGGCGCAAGATCATGCCAACGACGCAGGGAGGCGTGGCTGAGGTGAAGATCGCATGTATCGGCGAATGCATGCTCGAATTGTCAGAGCTTGGCTTTGACAAGGGGCGCGCACGGTTGGGCGTGGCGGGCGATACGCTCAACACGGCCGTCTATCTGCAGCGTAGCCTGCCGCCCGGGGCGGGACAGGTCAGCTATCTGACGGCTTTGGGCGATGATCCATTCTCCGATCAGATGGTTGCGGTGATCGTAGCACATGGGGTCGATACCGCGCTGATCGCGCGCCGCGCTGGGGCGTTGCCGGGCATTTACGCGATCAATCTTTCGCCTGAGGGCGAGCGCAGCTTTCATTATTGGCGCAACGCATCGGCGGCGCGGGGCATGTTCGGGGCAGGCGGTCTTGCGCTTGGCGCACTCGATGATTTCGCGGTGATTTATCTGTCGGGGATCACGCTGGCGATCTTGCCGCCCGATGACCGCCGCGCGCTGATTGCGCGGTTGGCGGCTTGCAAGGCGCAGGGGGCAAGGGTGGTGTTCGATAGCAATTACCGCCCCCGGCTTTGGCCCGATATCGCCACCGCACAAGAGGCGATGGCCGCGATCTGGGCGGCCTGTTCCATCGCGCTGCCCTCGGCCGATGACGAGGCGGCACTTTGGGGCAGCGATGATGACGCGGCTATCATCGCGCGTATCGCCGCGGCGGGTGTGTCCGAGATCGCGCTCAAGCGCGGCGCGCGCGGCCCGCTTTTGTGGCGCGACGGACAAATGAATACGAAGGCCTACCCCCCAGCCAAGATCCTGCGCGACACGACCGCTGCGGGCGATGCCTTCAACGGTGCCTATCTGGCCGCGCGACTGGCGGGTCATGCCCCCGAAAGCGCGGCAGTGCGCGGCCATGATCTGGCTTGTCATGTCATCGGCCAGCCCGGTGCGATCATCGATGTCGCCCATCACCCGGCCGGACAAAGCGCTTGACGGCGCCGCGCCAAACCCACCCATAGACCCAAGCGCGCCTTGCAAGAACGGAACATCCCATGACCTTCACCACCCGCCCCGAGATTACCGGCACCTTCGGGGTTGCCACCTCGAC
>JAQCLA010000102.1 GCA_027592105.1 Pseudomonadota bacterium
GAAAAGGCCGGTTTTCTGGCCCGCCATGACATCGGCCATGTAGATGGCCCCGTTCATCGGCACGGGAATAGGTGCGCTGGGTGCCTGGCCGAACAAGACCTCGGTCACCTCACGCAGCCCCTCGGCCAAACGCGCGCGCGATGTGCCGTTCTTGATCAGATTGGTGCAGCCCGTAGCGTCTCGCAGGGCCGCGACGATGGCGGCTTCGCGCTCTTCCAGCCAAATGGCGTTGGGCTGCATCACCAGCGTATCGCCAAAACGATCCACGATCAGACCGGGCAAGCCATCGCCCTCAGCATGGATCAGGCGATAAAAGGGTGCATCATAAAGCTTGCCCCGCAAGGCCACCGCGGCTTGGATGCGTGCGGCCAACCATGTTTGGTCGATCACCGCCGCCGGGTCGCGATCCAACAGGCGCAGGCCGATCTTGCCCTCGACCGTGGCAACCCCAAGGCCAAGCGGCTGACGCTCGGCATCTTCGAGCACGGCCAGCGCACCCGCAGGGATGGCGCGCGCGCGCCTGTCCAAGACGAGATCATCACCCCATGCCCAAGGATGGCCATGGCGGATGCGTTTGGCGTCGGCCTTGGGCTTGAGACGCAGGACGGGAAAAGATGTAAGGGGCGCTGTCATGCGCCCCCTCTATCCTGATGCTGCTGCGAGCGGAAGATCAGTTCGTGATCTGCGCGGTCACCAAAACATCGGGCCGGGCGGGCGCGAATTCCGCCAGCGCCCATTGCTGGAGGTGCTGGGTGATGCGCACCGCTTGCGTGATCCCGCGCGCCTCGGCGGCGATGGCTTGTTGGCCGCCCAGCGCGGCAAAGGTCAAATCAACCGCGCGCGGGCCGGACAAGATCTCGCCAGTTTCGGCGTGTACCACGGTCAAGACGAATTCGATCTCATGCTCGCCGCCGATCGTGTAGCGCGCGCGCTCGGTCACGGCATGGAAACGGGTCATATCCATCGTCACGATAACCGGCGTCGCGGCGCCTTCGCGCGGGCGCATGACCGGCGACAAGGCGCGGTTCAAAAGCGCTTCGACCTGTGCATGGCGATCGCCCAATGGCTCGCCGCGCCAAACGATGTCAGACATCGGCTTGATCGAATTGGCCTCGGACACCGTCAGGCTGCGCGGCACATTGATCGCGACCGACTGGATCGACCAATCATGCATCGGCACCTCGATCACGGGGCGCATGGTTTCCAGCGGTGCGTTACGCGACACATCGAAAGGCGTAGCGCAAGCCGACAGCGTCATCGCGGCCGCCAAGATCAGGGCGGGGGTTGTGAACAAACGGATCATTGCCTGCCTCCTTCTTGCCGCGCAAAGCGGCCATTATGGGCGTTGGGTCGAAAAGCATGTCACCCACAGCACGGGTTACGCCCTGACATTGCCCCCCACCCGCGGCGAAACCGCGACGCGCCGGGGACGGATCAAAGGAATTGCAGAGGTGATTTCCGGTCGGATTTGCGGCGAATTTTCGACAATTGCGCCGGGGGGCGGGCGATCCACTCAGCCTGCGGCACGCCGCGCAGCCATCACGGGTGCCGTATCGGGGAGGTTGGTGACAGGTTCTTGCGCCATGGCTTTCGCGTCAGTGTCGGGTAGTGCGGGCAGCCGCAAGGCCCGCCGCCCACCGATCTGGCCCAGCCGCCCATGAAACAACACCCGGCCCTGCCCATCCTCCAGCGCGACCTCATGTAGGTCAGCGAGCGAAAAGGGGATCAAATCCCCCACCGCAAGGCGCTCGACCTGCGCCAAGGGCTGGCTCAACCGCATCAAGACCACATCGAGGGAAAGGCGCAATTCCGCAAGCATCTGTTCGCGCGCGGCGATCCATGCCGGATCGGCCGGCTTGCCCTGTGGCCCCATATCGGCCATCCCGGGCAGCACCACGCGCGGCATGGCCATGACGAAACGCGCCTGCCGCGTGACCCCGTCAAATCCGATCTCGCCTTGCAAAAGGGTGTAATCACCCTCGGGCAAGAGCAAATTGATCTGGCCGCGATCATTGATCCGGCTGCCGTAGGCCATGCGCGTTGGCCAATCGCGCCCGGTGATCGGCTGCCCCTCATGGGCAAAGGCGGCAAGGGCAAGGTCGATGAAATCCCGCGTCAACGCCTCGTCGATCCGGGTCACGGGGCGGGGGGGCAACGCGGCGGGTTCGACCCGGCCGGTCGTCTGCACCTCGACCAAGGCATCGACCATACCGGGCGAGAGGCCGATCAAGCCGCGTCTGCCCTGCTCATCCTCAAGCGCTGCGACAAGCCCTTGATCGGGCAAAGCGGCGATTACCGCATGCAACGGCTGTTGTGTCTCCACCCCGACTTGCCCAAGCACCAGCCCAAGCCCCTCGAACGGCATGGCCGCGCGACGCAGCGCGCGCCCAAAGGCATGTGAGGTCGCACTATCCAACTCCGGTGCCGACGGGGCGACAGGCCGGTGCGCCGCGATCTTGCGGCGCAGGGCGGTATGCGCAAGCGACGGGGTCATATCCGGCTGTTTTCAAACCTGAAGGGGGTGCAACATGGCGCCAGCCTATCGCATGATAGGTTAACAAGCCGTCAAGCCGCGCGGCGCACCCGCAGGGGCAAACGCACCCGAAACCGCGTGCCTTGTTCAGAGGGAACATAGCTTAGCCCGCCGCCCAGCCGGATCATGATCTCGCGGCTGATCGCCAGCCCCAAACCCGCCCCCGGTGCGCCGCGCGCGGTATCGGCACGGGCGAATTTCTCGAAGATCAACGCCTGTTGGCGGGTCGGAATCCCGCTGCCGTTATCGGCGAAATCCACCTGAATGCGGCCCGGCATCTGGCGCACGGACACCACCATTTCAGGATGGGCCGCATCGCAGTATTTCTGTGCATTGGAAATCAAGTTGATGAAAACCTGCGTCAGGCGATCGGCATCGGTCCATAGCGTGACCGCCTCGCTGTCATGATCGCGGATGATCTTGAGCCGCCCTTCGCCATCTTGCGCACCCGCGATCCGCACGGCGCGTTCCAAGACGTCGGACAGCGCGGTCTCACCCTCATGCAGCGTCACGCGCCCATGTTCCAGCACCGAAAGGTCGAGCAAATCATCAAGGAGCCGCGTTAGGCGCAATGTCTCGTCATGGATGATCCGCGAGAACCGCGCGCGGGCTGCATCGTCGATCCCCTCATCTTGCATCAACAACTCGGAAAAGGCGCGGATCGAGGTCATGGGTGTGCGCAGCTCATGGCTGATCTGGCTGAGAAAGGCGTCTTTCTGGCGCGACAGCGCGGTAAGCTTTGCATTGGCCTCCTGCAGGCGGGCGGCGGCTTGGGCGAGTTCCTCGGATTTTGTTTCAAGCTGGATGGAATATTCCATGATCTGGGCGGTTTCATCGGCTACGGCAAGCAGATCGCGCACCGACACACTGGCCCCGCCCACGATTTGGGCGACCATCGCATGTGCCGTTGCCGCCCCCACGGAACCGGCCAACTCACGTTCCAGCCGCTCGAGGAAATCGGGCGTGGGCTCGGGCACGCCACCCGTGCGGCCCTGCGCCTCGGCGGCGGTCTCGAACAACCGCCCTGCCCTGCCCGCGCCCAAGATGCGCTGTGCCATCACCAACAGATCGTCAGCTGCCCCTGTCGCGCCCTGCCAGCCATAAAGCGGCTGGGAATGGTCGTAGACATTGACGAATTGCGCGCCTTGCAACCGTTCGAGCGGGCTGGGAAAGGACATGAGCGAACCCAAGATGAACAGCAGCGTATTGACCCCGAGCGACAGCACCATCGCGGTCAAGAGCGGATCGGTTGCCTGAAGGCCCAAGGGGGTAGCAGGGCTGAGCCATGTCAGGCCGAAGGGACCATCGCTGAGGATGGCGGGCATCATGCCGCCTGTCTCAGCGATATTGGGGATCAGCAAGAGCCACAGCCAGATCAGGAAACCCGCACCGATCCCAAGGGCCGCGCCGACGCGCGTGGCCCCACGCCACAAGATCCCGCCCAAGAGCGCAGGCAAGATCTGCGCCACGCCCAAAAAGGCGATGAGGCCAATATCGGCCAAGGCATCGGCCCCCCCCGACAAGCGGTAATAGCCATAGCCCAAGAACAAGACACCCGCGATCGACAAGCGCCGCGCGGTCAGCGCCACGCGGCGCATATCGCCCGACATCGGGTCATCATGGCGCGTCAAGCGTAGCCAGAAGGGCACGATGATATGGTTCGACAGCATCGTGGAGAGCGCCAATGCCGCCACGATCACCATCGAGGTCGCCGCTGAAAACCCGCCCAAAAAGACCAGCAAGGCCAAGCCATCCTGCCCCAAGCCCAATGGCACGGTCAGCACGAAGAGATCGGGGTTGGCATCGCTTCCGAACATCTCAAGCCCGATGACGGCGATGGGCACCACGAAAAGGCTGATCAGCAATAGGTAAAGCGGAAAAGCCCAGCCTGCGGTCGCCAGATGCCGCTCATCTGTGTTCTCGACGACGAGCACCTGAAACATCCTCGGCAAGCACAAGATCGCGGCCCCCGCCAAAACGGTCAGCCCCAGCCATCGCGCACCGTTCCAAGCGGTGTTGTTGATCGGGCTGACTTCGATCCGGGCCAGCATATCGGCCGGCCCATCGGCAACGCCCCACACCACGAAAACACCGACCGCCAGAATGGCGGCCAGCTTGACGATCGCCTCGAGCGCGATGGCCGAAACAAGGCCTGGATGACGCTCATTGACATCAAGCGAGCGCGTACCGAAGACGATGGTGAAAAGCGCCAGCCCCGCCGCGACCCAGATCGCGGTCTGATCGGCATCGGGCGCACCCAAGGCGCCGCCATCAGCGAAAACCGAAAACGACAGCGTCACCGACTGCAATTGCAACGCGATATAGGGGGTGGCGCCGATCACCGACAACAACGTCACCAGCGCCGCAACACCGCCGGATTTGCCATAGCGGCTGGAGATCATGTCAGCGATCGAGGTGATGCGTTGCGCCCGCCCGATGCGCACCATTTTGCGCAAAAGCCAGAACCAGCCGATGAACACCAGCGTCGGCCCGAGATAGATGGTCAAGAACTCCAACCCGTTGCGCACGGCCGAGCCGACAGCACCGTAAAATGTCCAAGCCGTGGTATAGATCGACAGGCTGAGCGTGTATGTGATGGGTGAATTCAGCCAACGCGCCTTGCCCTCGGCCGCGCGTTTCTCGGCGATGAAGGCCACGGCGAACAAGATCAGAACGTATAGGACGCAAACCGCGACAAGCCCATCGAAGCTGAGCATTATTGCTGCTCCGCGCGTGGTGGCGGTGTGACGTCGGCGGCATCTTTGCGGTCACTGCGCGTCAGCGACCATGACACAAAAGCCGTCAGCACGATCAAGCCGATCCAAATGACGAAGTAATAGACAAGCCAATTCGACAGATCGGCACCACCCAGCAGCGTCGCGTCACCCCGGATAAAGACCGGCGCAAATCCAAGCACCATACCCAGGATCGGCAATAGTCTTGCGGCATCTTGCAGACGGTTCTGGCGATACGTCCGCCGTTCCAGAAATAAGCGCCGCGCCATGACCCGCCCCCCGACCGCGCCTAGGCCCGATCGCCCGTCGCACGCGCTTGTGCCAAGCGCGCGACGGTGGCCAAGAGATCGGCATTGGAAAAGGGTTTCGTCAGATAGGCATCTGCCCCCATCTCAAAGGCCGCCTCTTGATCGCGGGCTTGGCCCTTGGCGGTCAACATCAAGACGGGAAGCTGGGCCGTTTCCGCACCATCGCGCAGCGCGCGCAGGATCTCAAAGCCTGACAAGCCCGGCAACATGATGTCGAGAATGACCATGTCGGGCTTCGTGCGTGTCACGGCCTCGATGGCGGTTGCGCCGTTGCCATGGCCCTGCACTTCCCAGCCGGCCCGGCTGAGAATGAAACCGATGGCTTCGCGAATATTCCCCTCATCCTCGATCAACAAGATACGCCCGCCCATGGCTTTCCTCCCTTTGCCTTGGGTGCGACGACTTTGCCGCCTCTCAACGCTTTAGGCAATGCCCCGCACACCGCTGGCCAAGACAGAGCGTCAAGCCGGTGCACAGGGATGCGCGACAGATCATGCCGAGCCGCCAAGTGGGCGCTGCATGCACACAGGCCCGCATCGCTTCGCTTGCAGCAAACCTTGCTCTGAAACTGCTGAGCTTTGCGGCGTCTCATCACATTTGGGAGCAGCGACCATGACAGCCAGATCCGCCTTTTTGCGAAAGCGACAAGACGAGAAGAGCTAAATACCACTCACACCCAATGGTATTAACTTCAATCTTTCGCGTGAAATAAGTTTATTTCGTATTTGCCTTTGCAAATCGCCTTATAAAATTACCTTTGTCGCGCACCCTTTATTTCGCCATTCGTTTTTAATATCATTGCAGAAGACAAGGGTGTTAATTTCGAGATCCCATAAAGCGATAGAAAAGCGGTTTACTGAGAGCGCTGGTAACACAGACGTCGAGGCAAAATGAAATCTGAGACCGTCATTAAAATCGCTACACCTTCGGCACCCAGCAATCCGCAGCCCATGACAAGCTTCATCATTGGCGAGTCAGCGAAAATGCTGGAACTCAAGAGCCTTGTCAAAGTCGTGGGGCCGTCGCTCGCGCCGGTGATGTTAACCGGGGAAACAGGCGTCGGCAAAGATGTGGTCGCGCAGGATATCCACCGTCAAAGCCTGCGAAGCGGCCCGTTCGTTGCAATCAACTGTGCCGCTATTCCTGCAGAACTTTTGGAATCCGAGTTGTTCGGTTACGAAAAAGGCGCGTTCACCGGCGCCGATCGCGCCCGTATGGGCCGGTTTGAAATGTCGAACGGCGGAACGCTCTTTCTCGATGAGATCGGCGATATGCCTCTGGCGCTTCAGTCGAAACTGCTGCGGACACTCGAGAACCACTGCATCCAAAGGATCGGGGGAAACCGTGAGATCAAGCTGGATCTGCGGCTGATCTGTGCAACGCATCAAAACGTCGAACAGATGGTTGAGGATGGGCGGTTTCGAGCGGACCTTTATTACAGGCTGGCGACTTTCCCGATGAAGGTGCCACCACTGTCCGAGCGGCGCGAGGACATCGCACTCCTGCTTGAGGTCATGATGGCCAGCTATCTTGAGCGACAGCCGGGCGCTTTGCCCCCGCGCTTCAGCCCGGCGGCTGTCGAAGCACTCAAAGGACATGACTGGCCGGGCAATGTCCGCGAACTGCGAAATGTTCTCGAACGCGCATTTGTCTTGTTTTCAGGCCGCGAGATATCTGGGCGTAACGTCATCGAGAACCTGTTGCGGTTGCGCCTGCCCGAGGCAAATTCGCAAGCCGAGAATGATGCGCTTTGGGAGGCAGCTGGTTCCTTTGACAGCGTGGGGCCAGCTTTGCTTGAGGCGAGCACCGGCACTGCGCCGCCCAAGCCCGAGGATTTTCGGACTTGGTTTCGGCATAATGACGAAATCGATCTGCGTGGCTTCATCCGCGATGTCGAGGTCGTCTTGATCGAGGCGGCCCTTACGGCCAAAGACGGCCGTGTGAGCCATGCGGCCGATGCGCTGAAACTGCGCCGGACCACTTTGATCGAGAAGATGAAGAAGTTGATGATTGAACGGCCGAGCTTGGACTGAGCGCGGCATTTTCATTCATTCGCATTGTTCCAAGCATCAAGCATTGAGGTAAGATAATTGCCCGTGCTCTTGAGCTGGGTCACGATGGTTTCCATGGCGCCGAACTTAACCATATAGCGGTCGGTGATCCGGGTTTCGCTGAGGGCGAGATCTTCCAACGACTCTTCTTTTTCGCGCATATCGGTCTCGAAGTGGCTTGTGCGCAGGGCAATGTCACCACCTGCTGCAATGCTTTGTGCAACGAAATCGCGGACACGATCGATCAGGCTTTCACCGAAATAGACCGTCGCGCTCATTGGACTGCTTTCGGTCACGCGCAAGCTGACACCGGCAAAGTCACCAGTAATCTTGTAGAACGCAGGCACACCGTCATCATCAGTGCGCGCAATCAGCGCCTCACCATTCAGCGATGCGGTGCCATCGGAATTGTATTCGAAAGCATATGCACCCGTCGGCGGCGCGGCATAGCTTGCCAGCGCAACGCTCACCCCCTCGGACGAGGTCTGGTTCAACGATTGAAACACTGCGCGGTATTGGGCGGGGTTGCTGGCCATAGCGGCTTGAAAGACCTCGCTATCAAGCGAGAGAGAGCCGTCACGCTCGGTTCGCACACCAAGGTTTGACAGATAGACAGCGTCATCTCCAAAGCCTTCTAGCGGTGTCGTGGTCAAGGCCGCGAAGCTGCGCTTGAGGGCTGCCACCGTGGGGTCCGAGACAAGCGGCCCGCTGCTTGCGCCGTTGATCCCGCGCTTGGAGGCCTCGCGCAACATCGCCCCGGTGGTATTGAGCGCATCGACAAAGGCGCGCA